>JAZKID010000070.1:16400-19587 GCA_040385045.1 Pseudomonadota bacterium
GACCCTTCAAGGTGCGTAAGCTCATCAGCAGAAACGGTGAGAACACCGGGGCGCAAGGATGTCATAACCGGTGCATGAAATGCCAGAACTTCGAAATCACCCTCGGTTCCGGGAATCTGCACAGACGTCACCTCGCCCGAGGAAATCAGTTTTTCAGGCGAGACGAGCTCGAAGGGGAAAGGGGCTGACATACTTTGTCCTCTTAAATTTTATTTCTGCGGAAGCCGATCCGAAAAGTCTGCAACTTTTCGGGCTTATGCAGCCATCGCGGCAAGTTTCTGGGCTTTTTCGACCGCTTCCTCGATGCTGCCGACCATGTAGAAGGCGGCTTCCGGAAGATGATCGTATTTGCCGTCGGCGAGGCCTTCGAAACCCTTGATAGTATCTTCAAGCGCCACGAACTTGCCGGGCGAGCCGGTGAAGATTTCGGCCACATGGAAAGGCTGAGAAAGAAAACGCTCGATCTTGCGGGCGCGCGCGACCGCGATTTTGTCTTCTTCCGACAATTCGTCCATGCCGAGAATGGCGATGATGTCCTGCAACGATTTATAGCGCTGCAGAATTTCCTGTACCTTGCGCGCCACATTGTAGTGACGCTCGCCGATGACGCGCGGCTCAAGCATGCGCGACGTTGAATCGAGCGGATCCACGGCAGGATAAATACCCTTTTCCGCGATCGAGCGCGACAGAACCGTCGTTGCGTCCAAGTGGGCAAACGAGGCGGCTGGCGCCGGATCGGTCAAATCGTCGGCCGGAACGTAAATGGCCTGCACGGAGGTGATCG
Organism: Pseudomonadota bacterium; assembly: GCA_040385045.1. Taxonomy (GTDB): domain Bacteria; phylum Pseudomonadota; class Alphaproteobacteria; order Rhizobiales; family UBA4765; genus JAZKID01. The sequence goes on from JAZKID010000070.1 coordinate 17,185, forward strand.
AACCTTTTTGTGTTGTTGTAATGCGTTCCTGCAGCGCGCCCATGTCGGTCGCCAGCGTCGGCTGGTAACCCACGGCGGACGGAATACGGCCGAGCAACGCGGACACTTCGGAACCGGCCTGCGTGAAGCGGAAAATGTTGTCGACGAAGAACAACACGTCCTGACCCTTGTCGCGGAAGTCTTCCGCGATGGTGAGACCGGACAGCGCCACACGCGAGCGGGCGCCCGGCGGTTCGTTCATCTGGCCGAAGACGAGCGCGCATTTCGAGCCCTTGCCGCCGCCCTTCTGGTTCACACCGGACTCGATGAACTCATGATAGAGATCGTTGCCTTCGCGCGTGCGCTCGCCAACACCGGCGAAAACCGAATAGCCGCCGTGCGCTTTCGCGACGTTGTTGATAAGTTCCTGAATGAGAACGGTTTTGCCGACGCCGGCGCCGCCGAACAGGCCGATCTTGCCGCCTTTGGCATATGGCGCGAGCAGGTCGACGACCTTAATGCCGGTGACGAGAATTTCAGCTTCCGTGGATTGCTCGACGAAGGTCGGCGCGTCCGCGTGGATCGCGCGCTTCGTTTCGTATGAGACAGGACCAGCTTCATCGACTGGCTCGCCGATGACGTTCATGATGCGCCCGAGCGTGCCTTCACCGACGGGAACCATAATGGGCGAGCCCATGTCTTTCACGGCCTGACCGCGAACGAGGCCCTCGGTTGAGTCCATGGCGATGGTGCGCACGGTGTTTTCACCGAGATGCTGCGCCACTTCGAGAACGAGGCGGTTGCCGTTATTGTCCGTTTCCAGCGCGTTCAAAATCGCCGGCAGGTGATGATCGAATTCAACGTCGACGACGGCGCCGATGACCTGCACGACTTTGCCCTTCGAGCCGATATTTGTGTTTGCGTTCTTGTCCATGTTTTTGCCTTCCTGAATTTGATATTTTATCTGTCGAGATAATAGGTCAGCGTCACGACGACGCGGACTTTCTTATCGATGGTGCTGGTGCGCTCGACCGCCGAGCCTTCCGAATTGTCGCTCGACTGGTCGCGGGAGCTGATCGAGAAATAACCTTGCGACGCGGACTGGATGGCGCCGACTTTCGAGCCCGCGTCATTGGCGAACTGCTGCGCCGCCGCGCGCGCGTTCTGCGTTGCTTCGCGCAGCATGTCCGTTTTGACATCGTTCAGTTTCGTGAACTGGTAATCGACATTATTGCTGGCGAGCACGATACCCTGCTGGATCAGCGTGTTGAGGTCGCGCGAGGCTTCGTCGATTTTGTCAACCTGCAATGTGCGCACGGTGATGGTGTCTTTTAAGATGTAACGGCCTGTCGTTACCGGCGTCGAGCGATACTGGTCGGCGAGAAGATCCGTCACCGCAACCTTGCCCGTGCCGATGTCTTCGACTTTGAGACCCTTGTCGGTGAGGAATTTCTTGACCGTTTTTTCCGAGTCGCTGACCTTGTTATAAACTTCGGACAGGACATCGCCCGTCAGCGAGAAGCTGAACTGCCATGTACCGAGATCGGCTTTCGCATCGCGCTCGGCGAAACCGCGCACAGTGACAACGTTCGAGGCGAACTTCGCTTTATAAAGCGTGTTCGAGACGAAATAGCCCGCGCCCAGCAGGCCGAGAGCCACGAGCCCGCCGAAAATGGCCGCCGCGATGGATTTTTGATTTTCCATTACAGCGCCTCGGCCCCGGATACGATTTCGATGAGTTCTTTCGTAATCTGCGCCTGACGCGTCTTGTTATAGACAAGCGTCAGTCTCTTGATCATGTCGCCCGCGTTGCGCGTCGCATTGTCCATCGCCGACATGCGCGCACCCTGCTCGGATGCGGCATTTTCGAGCAGTGCGCGGAACACCTGCACGGCGATATTGCGCGGCAGCAGGTCGGCCAGAATGTCAGCCTCATCCGGCTCGAATTCATAGGTATAGCCGCCGGTTTCAGCGTCGGTTGGCACTTCGGCCGGAATCATCTGCAAGGCTGTCGGGAATTGGGCGATCACCGATTTGAAGCGGGAATAAAACAAGGTCGCGACGTCGAAATTGCCGGCCTGATATTCGCGAAGCACGCGGTCAGCCACACGTTCGGCGTCGGCATAACCGATCTGCTTCACGCGGATATCGATGACATCGATGATCTGCTTGGCGAACTGGCGCTTCAGAACGTCGGCGGCTTTCTTGCCGACGCAAAGAATTTTGACAGTCTTGCCCTGCGCCATCAGCGCGTTGGCGCGTTCGCGCGCCAAACGCGCGATGGAAGAATTGAAACCTCCGCACAACCCGCGCTCGGCCGAGCAGACAACGAGAAGATGCGTGTCGTCTTTTCCGGTACCTGCCAGAAGCGCAGGCGCACCCGCCTGCCCCTGAAGACCGCTTGCCAGCGAGGCCATGACCTTG
>JAZKID010000071.1:0-1609 GCA_040385045.1 Pseudomonadota bacterium
AAGCCTTACCGTGAACGCAGCGAAGACGACAGCTTCAAGAAACGCGATTTCAAGAAGCCTTATGCTGCACGTGATGGCGAGGAACGCCCGCGCCGTTCTTATGATGCTGATCGTCCGCGCAAGCCTTATGACGGCGATAGACCTCGCAAGCCTTACGCGTCACGCGACGGCGAAGAAAAACCGTTCCGCAAATCCTATGGCGACAAGAAGCCTTACGGCGATAAGAAACCCTATGGTGACAAGAAACCGTATAGCGGCAGAAAAACATACGGCGATAAACCCTCTTACGGCGACAAAAAGCCATACGGAGACAGAAAAACTTACGGCGACAAAAAACCTTATGCCGCGCGCGATGGCGAAGAACGTCCGCGTCGTTCTTACGATAGCGACAGGCCGCGTAAACCTTATGACAGTGACAGGCCACGTAAACCTTATTCTCGCGACGAGGGTGACAAGCCCTTCCGCAAAACATTTGACCGCGATGAACGCCCGCGTAAATCTTTCGCGCGCGAGAGCGACGACAAGCGCAGCACTTTCCCGGGCATGCGTGTTGCGAAAGTTGTTGCACGTGCGGGCCTCGGCTCACGCCGCGATGTGGAAGCCGCCATTCTTGATGGCCGCGTCTCCGTCAACGGCAAGGTGATCAGATCTCCTGCACTGAACGTCACGCAACAGGATCACATCACGCTCGACGGCAAGATTTTGCCCGAAGCCGAACGCACGCGCCTGTGGCTTTACAGCAAGCCCAAAGGTCTTGTTACGACAGAGCGCGATCTCGAAGATCGCCCGACCGTTTTCGACAACCTGCCCGACAACCTGCCGCGCGTGATGTCAGTCGGCCGTCTCGATATCAACACCGAAGGTCTGCTTTTGCTCACCAATGACGGCGGGCTGAAACGCGCGCTGGAACTGCCGTCGACTGGCTGGCTGCGCCGCTATCGCGTACGCGTTTTCGGCAAGGTCAAAACGGAAGAACTGGAAGCCTTGAGCGAAGGTGTGACTGTTGACGGTATCGAATACGGTCCTGTCGAGGCGATGATCGAACGCATTACCGGTGAAAATACCTGGCTCACGGTGGGTATCCGCGAAGGCAAGAACCGCGAAATTAAAAATATTTGCGAACATCTCGGCCTTGTCGTCAGCCGCCTCATCCGCGTTTCGTTCGGGCCGTTTCAGTTGCGCACGATGGAGCCCGGGGAAGTTTATGAAATTTCACCGCGCATTCTGAAAGAGCAGCTTGGCGAAACGATTATCAAAAATGCCAGCCTGGATTTCAGCTCCGACAAGCTGGCTTCCCCGCGCGAACGCCAGCGTCTCGAAAAGCGCAAACTGCGCGAGCAGGAAGGCGGCTCGGCAACGGGCAAAGCTGCCCGTTTTGCAGCGCTTCAGTCAGGTGAAAATCCGCGCCGCGTTCACCGTGATGCCGAAACACAGCAATTAAAGCTAGATCGTAAAAACGTTCAGGATCGCAAGGGCCGCAAGATCGACGTTTCGAAAAAGCCGCGCGCAACGCGTCTTGCAAAAGACGACGACAGAACGTTCCGCGGCAAGGGCCGCCGCACGCGGCCGTTCAAAAAATAATTTCCAATGCGAATTATTGCCGGACAAT
>JAZKID010000071.1:1619-5642 GCA_040385045.1 Pseudomonadota bacterium
AATATGGCAATTTCCATCTCGATGATCTTGCGCCGGAAGAAGTTGCCGAAGTGCCCGCGAGCGATGTAGAAAAACTGATGGGGAAATTAGGTATCGACGCATGAGGATCATCGCCGGACAATTCAAGGGCCGCGCTTTGAGCGCGCCATCCACGCAAACGATTCGCCCGACATCCGACCGGCTGCGCGAAACACTTTTCAATATCCTCGCGCACGGCTATGGCGACGGCATCGAGGGCAAGCGCGTGCTCGATCTTTTTGCAGGCACAGGCGCATTGGGGATCGAGGCGCTGTCACGCGGCGCCTCATTCTGCCTTTTCGTCGATCAGGGCGTCGAAGCGCGCGGCCTCATTCGTACCAACACCGACACGTTCGGCCTTAACGGCATCACGAAGATCTACAAGCGCGATGCCACATCGCTGGGCGAAAATCTCACAAGCGCGCCTTTTGATCTCGTTTTTTGCGATCCGCCCTATGACAGGGGTCTTGCCGAACTTGCACTCGCTTCGGCTATGGCAGGTAACTGGCTTGCCAAAAATGCACTGGTTGTCGTCGAGGAAAGTGCGCAGGCGGTGCTACAAGTACCAGACAATTTCACACAGCTTGATCAACGCGAGGCGGGTGACAGCGCGCTTTACTTTCTAAGATTTAACGGCGGCTGAACAGTTTTTCCAGATCATGCTTGGCAAGATGAATGTAAGTCGGCCGCCCGTGATTGCACGTACCGCTTAAGGGCGTCGCTTCCATTTCACGCAACAGCGCATTCATTTCATCGACACGCAAAATGCGCCCGGCGCGCACCGACCCATGGCAGGCCATTGTCGATGCGATCGACCACAACCTGTCTTCCGCTTTCGTCGTTGCATCATGGCTGAGGATATCGTCGGCCAGCGTACGGAGCAGTTGCGCCGTCTCACCGTCACCCAGCATCGCCGGAATTTCGCGAACGATCACGGTCTCGGGCCCGAAACTTTCAACCACGAACCCCCACTGCGCGAGTTCGTCGACGGCTTCCAGCACGGCTTCATGTTGCGCCGGACTTAAATTCAAGACATCCGGCACGAGTAAAATCTGGCGCGCCACACCCTTTGTCAAGTAAGTTTTTTTAAGTTTTTCATAAACGATGCGTTCATGTGCCGCGTGTTGGTCGACGAGGATCAGCCCTTCAGCTGTTTCGGAAAGAATATAGGTCGCATGCAATTGCGCGCGCGCCGCGCCAAGCGGATAGGCCTGCTGGCGCTCATCCGCTGCGAAAATTTCGCTTCGTACCGATGGTGTGAAGTGCTCGAAACCTGCCTGCGCCTGTTCGGAAAAACCGCTCGTTGCAGGCACATGAAAATTTTCTGCAGGAACGGAAAAAGAATTCGGCAATGTACTGGCAACAGGGGCAAATCCCGCCGCACGGAGGGCATCGCGCACGGCATTGATGAGAAGACTACGCATCGCGGCCGCATCGCGAAAGCGGATCTCGGCCTTGGCCGGATGCACGTTCACATCCACTTCCTGCACGGAAAGCGTAATAAATAGTGCAGCGAAGGGAAAGCGATCGCGCCGCAGGCTGTCGCCATAAGCGGCACGCAAGGCACCCATCAGAAGCTTGTCGCGCACTGCGCGGCCGTTGACATAGAGAAACTGCAGACGGCCTGTCGCCTGATATTGCGACGGGCGACCGATCACGCCGTTGAGCGCAATGCCGTTTCTTTCCATTGAGATTTCAAGCGCATCTTTAATCAGCACAGAACCAAACAAGGCTTCAAGGCGCTGGCTGCTTGGGTTTTTCTGCGCAACGGCTGCAAACTGGCGCGGCGTACGCGCATTGAAAACCCATGAAAAGCGCACCTGCGGATTGGCAAGAACGAGCTTTTCGAGAACCTCGCTGATCGCGGCCAGTTCAGAACGTTCCGACTTGAGAAATTTGAGGCGCGCCGGGGTTGCGTGAAACAGCTCGCGCACTTCGATCATCGTGCCCTGATCGTGTCCCGCCGGTTTGATCTCTTTTTTAACGCCGTTTTCGATTGTCAACGACCAGCCATGAGGATCGCTCTGGTGCCGTGTCGTGATGGTCATCACCGACACCGATGCGATGGACGGCAACGCTTCGCCGCGAAAACCAAAGGTATGAATGTCGAGAAGGTCATCGCCGTTCAGCTTCGATGTCGCGTGGCGGTCAGCGCAAATGGCGAGATCATCGTACCGCATGCCTTCGCCGTTATCCGTCACGCGGATCAGCTCGACACCGCTACCCGCAACAAGAATGTCGACTTGCCGCGCGCCGGCATCGAGCGCATTTTCCACCAGCTCTTTGACGACGGCAGCTGGTCGTTCGATCACCTCACCGGCGGCGATGCGGTTTTGCAGGGATAGCGGAAGCTGGCGGATCGCAGGCATGGCAGGACTTTACAGCGTCTATCGCAGCACGTCATTCACGCACTTGCAGGAATCCATAAAAATATCATTGCGCCAGATAGGCTTTCGCCAGCACTTTGCCTTCCTCGACGGCAGGTTGATCAAAAGCATCAACCCCCATAATATCGGCGCTGATAATCGTCTCGAGGAAAAAATGCATCATCAGGGCGCCGATCGCGCGCTCGTCGAGTTGCGGAATGTGGATATGCCGCACTGGGCGCCCGCGCTTGGCCAGCGTCTCGATTGTCGCACGTCCCTGCGCGGTGACAAGATCGCCGATTGTTTTATTTGCAAAACCGTCAAGACCGGCGCGGCGCGCCATGTCGGCGTTTACCTGCGGTCCCTCGCCCTTGCAATCGGTTGTCATGATCGTGAAGACTTTATTGCGCGGACCGTCGAGGAAAAGCTGCAACTGGCTGTGCTGGTCGACCGGACCGAGCGCGCGCACAGGCGTGGTACCTTCACCGTTTTTGCCGAGGCTTTCCGCCCACAGCTGGGCATACCATGCCGTGAAACGCTCAAGTTTATCAGCGTAGGCGAACAGCACGCTTTCATGCAGGTCACGCGCGGCAAACGTCGTCATGATACCTGCACCCACGACATAGGAATGATCCTGCGTGCCGTCAGGGTTGGCAATCGGGTCGACAATCTCGCGCGCACCCTCACGAATTTTTTGAATATCGAGACCCGCAATCGCTGCCGGCAACAGGCCGACATTGGTCAACGCCGAATAGCGCCCGCCCGTGCGCGTGCAATGATCGAGCATCATCACACCATGACTTGCCAGCAGTGCGCGCAATGCGTTGCTCTTCCAGTTTTCCGGTTCGGTAATGCCGAACATGCGCTCGGAAATGTTCAGACCCGCTTTCTGCAGATGCTCAATAACGATCATCGCCTGCACCAGCGTTTCCGCCGTGCCGCCGGATTTCGACGTGACGACGAAGCGTGCCGTTTCAAACGGCAGGTTTCTTAACAAGGCTGCAAAACTCGCGCCGTCGAGATTATCGAAGAAATGCAGGCGCGGGCCGCTTCCAAACCCGTCAAAACCTGGCACGTGCCAGCCGCTGAGCTGCACCAGCGCCTGCCCGCCGAGGCTGGAGCCGCCCGTGCCGAGAAAAACAATATCACGCGCGCCCTGCTTTATTTTTTGCGCTGCATCTATAATCAGCGGCAGGTCATCCTGCATGTAAGGAATACGCAACAGCGCGAGGCGGTCATGCTCATAATCCTGCTGCAGCTTGATGAAAGCTTGCCCGGCTGCCTGCATTTCCGGCAGGCGCACAAGATCCGGCAGCCCTGCCGCGCCGATGCGTGGCTCGGTGCAAAGTTCGACATGGTGCTCAAACACGGCCATTAATTTGTTCCTATGCCTTTGGGCTGCCCGGCAACGACGACCAGAAGCGGGTCTTTAAAAATTTTAGCGGCAACGCGGCGGATATCTTCAATCGTCACGGCATTGATGATCTTCGCGCGCTCGGTGAGATATTCCGGCGGCATATTATCAAGCTGCAGGCTCAGCAGCATGCCGGCGATCTTCGTCGTCGAATCGAAACTGAGCGGATAATAACCGGTCAGGTAGCTTTTTGTTTCCGCAAGTTCCTGCTCTGTCGGGCCGTCT
>JAZKID010000071.1:5652-7408 GCA_040385045.1 Pseudomonadota bacterium
CGTTTCATTGCGCGTCGCCATCGAGCCGACGAAAAGCGCGGCATGATCGAGCGTCGCGATATCGCTGTAAACGCCGTAGGTCAGCCCGCGTTTTTCACGGATTTCTTTATAAAGCCGCGATGAAAACGTGCTGCCGCCAAACATATGATTGAAAAGATAAGACGGCATGAAATCGGCATCGTGGCGTTTCGGTGCAACCTGCCCGAACTGGATCTGACTTTGCGGGCCACTTTTTTCCACAACAATCCGTTTGCCGGCACTTTGCATTTTAATTTCAGGAATATCCGTCAGCACCGCTTTTTCCGGCAATGCGCCAAAAACATTGTCGAGCACTTTTGAAAGTTCTTCGGGCGTCATATCCCCGACAACCGAAATTTTCAGATTGCTGCGCGCAATGAGGCGCTGATGCGTGGCAACAATATCGTCACGCGTCAGCTTGGCGACCGTCTCCTCTGTTCCCACGGTCGGCAGGCCGTAAGGATGGTTTGGAAAAGCGGCTGCGGCAAAAGCATTGGCAGACTGTTTCTCGATATTGTTCGTCTGATTTCGCAGAACTGAGAAAATCTGCGCGCGCACCCGCTCCACCGCATCCTTGTCGAAACGCGGTGATGTCAAGGCAAGGCGCAAAAGTTCGAAGGCCGTTTCGCGGTTTGCGCTCAGCGTCTGGACCGAACCGGAAATCGCATCGCGGTCAATGCTGAAGTTCAGCGAGACGGCCAGCGCCTGCAATTTTTCCTTGAAACTTTGCGCGTCATATGCGCCTGCGCCTTCGTCGAGAAGGCCGGTCATGAACTGTGCAAGGCCGGTTTTTCCGGCGGGGTCCTGTGAACCGCCGCCGACGAATGCAAAGCTGACGGCGATAATCGGAATACTTTTTTCCTGCACCAGCCACGCTTCGACACCACCCACTGAGCGCACGCGCTGCACTTTTATATCCGCATAGGCAGGCGATGCGACGCAGAAAAATAAAAACGCAAATGCAAAAGTTTTGAAAATTTTCATTGTGGCGCCGTTTCTTTTGCCGGTGCGGGCGATTGCGGTGACACCGGTTTTTCAACCGGATAAGTCAGATAACCTGTTACAGAACGGTTTTTCACAAGCCAGAAGCGTGCGGCCGCGCGCACATCGTCAAGCGGCACCATGGCAATTTTTTGCGGCCAGTTGCGGATTTCCTCGAATGTCTGTCCTGTCGTCAGCCCGCCGCCGAAAAAACGCGCCAGCGCCATCTGGTTGTCTTCCGCGTAAATGGCGCTCGCAATCAGCGAAGACCGTGCGCGCTCCAGTTCTTCCGCTTTCAACCCGTTCTCGAAAATATCGGCAAGCACGCTATCGACTTCTTTTTCGACCGCCTGAAAATCGGCTTCCGTTTTCGGTGTCACGCTGATGGAGAAGCGGCCGCTGTCGAGCCCCTGCCCGTCATAATCGGCGCTTGCATTGGCGGCGATGCCTTTTTCGGCAACAAGTTTCTGGTAAAGCCGACCGGTATTGCTGCCGAGCACTTCAGCGAGCAGCTCGAGCGCCGCTGCATTTTCCTTTTTGTCGGAGGCGTAAGACGGCACGAGATAATTTCGCCCCCATACCACCTGCTTCACGTTTTTATCGACATAGCTGGCAAAGCGCGCCGTATGCGACACAGGCTCCTGCGCGCGCTTGCGTATGCCCGGCTCTGAACGACGCGGCACTTTCCCATAAGTATTTTCGGCGAGCTTTTTAACTTCATCAAAGAAAGCATTTTTCATGAGTCTAACAGGAATAT
>JAZKID010000071.1:7418-7990 GCA_040385045.1 Pseudomonadota bacterium
GGCGCCGCGGACGGCGGCGGCACCACGCGCGGCGGCACGTCGCCCTTGGGCACCGGCCCGTAGATCGAGGCGGCGAGGCGCATCACCTGCTCCACCGTCACATCGCCGGAAAGGATCAGGATGGCGTTGTTCGGCGTATAATATTTCGCGTAAAACTCGAGCGCTTCTTTTGATGTCAGTTGCTGGATTTCATGCAGCCAGCCGACAACCGGAATGCCGTAATGATGGTTTTGATAAAGCGCGGCCTGCATGGCTTCGCCGAGCAAAGCTTCCGGCCGCTGCTCGGTCGTCTGCCTGCGCTCTTCGGTGATCACATCGCGCTCGGGCAAGACATTCGCATCGCTGAGGACAAGACCGGTCATGCGGTCGGCTTCGAAATCCATCAGCCTCGGCAGGTAGCTTTTTTCGGTGCGCTGATAATAGGCCGTGAAATCGTAAGAGGTGAACGCGTTTTCTTGGCCCCCAATGGTCGAAAGCCAGGCCGAGAATTTTCCCGACGGATTTTTCTGCGTACCCTTGAACATCAGGTGCTCGAGAAAATGAGCGATACCCGAAACGCCCGGCACTTCATC
>JAZKID010000072.1:0-2660 GCA_040385045.1 Pseudomonadota bacterium
GGTGAGATGCCCACGTGCGCCTTCGGCAAAAATCGTATATTTCCCGCGCAGCTCCATGCCGCGCGCGAAGTTGCCGGTGGGGTCGCCGTTTTTGCCGATACCCATATCGCCGGTGGCGATTCCCATCACCGCTCCGTTCTCATCGTAAAGAATTTCGGCTGCCGCGAAGCCGGAATAAATCTCTACGCCCAGACTTTCGGCCTGCGTGGCCAGCCATTTTGTGAGATCGCCGAGTGAGCCAATATAATTGCCGTGATTGTTCATCAGCGGCGGCATCAAAAAATTCGGCAGCGGCAATGCAAAACTTTTTCCAAGGAAAAAGAACTGGTCTTTCGTCACTTTCGTTTTCAGAGGCGCATCATTGTCGCGCCAGTCAGGAATGAGTGCATCGAGACCGATGGGATCGACAACCGCGCCGGACAGAATATGCGCGCCGACTTCCGCGCCTTTTTCGACGACGACGACCGAGATACCTGCGTTGATCTGCTTCAGGCGGATGGCAGTGCTGAGGCCCGCAGGCCCGCCGCCGACGATAACGACATCGTAATCCATGAATTCGCGGGCGGGCAGGTTGGGGGCGGCGTCGCGCATCGGCAATCCTTGGGAACAGTCAGGGTGACAAAGTTGTTTCACACTCTATAATCCAACCATGACGCGCGAAGCAACCAAACCTCTTGAGCCTGATGAAGCGCTGGATGCCCTGCGCTGGCAGGCCGATATGGGTGCGGATGAGGCGATTTCGGAAAGCGGCGTCAATCATGCCGAAGTACAGCCTGCTTTATTCGAACAGGTGAAATCGGCAGCGCCTCAGCGGACATCACCCGGCGCAGAGTCGCGAGGTCTTGCGCAAAATGCGGCCACGCTGGAAGATCTGCGCGCCATTCTGCAGGATTTCGACATGCCGCTGAAAAAAACCGCCACACAGATGGTTTTTTCGGATGGCGTGGTCGGTTCGAAAGTCATGCTGATCGGCGAAGCGCCGGGGCGTGATGAAGATATCCAGGGCAAACCGTTTGTCGGCCGCTCGGGCCAGCTGCTCGATAAAATGTTGAATGCGGTCGGGCTGGACCGCAAAAAAAATGTCTACATCAGCAATATCGTTTTATGGCGGCCGCCCGGCAACCGCACGCCGACGCCGCAGGAAATCGCCATGATGCTGCCGTTCGTGCAGCGGCATATCGAACTGGCGAAACCGGAGCTGCTGGTTTTCCTCGGCGGTGTGGCGGCGCAGGCGCTGACGGGTTCGAAAGACGGCATTATGAAGCTGCGCGGGCGCTGGCTGACTTATGCAGATAGCGGCATGGAAATTCCTGCGCTTCCGGTTTTTCATCCGGCCTATCTGCTCCGTAACCCGCTGGCAAAGCGGCAGGCATGGGCCGATTTTCTCGAGATCAAAAATAAACTCACGCCGCAATGACGCTACTACTGCCGGGTAATTTATGCGCAGGTGTCGACGAGGCGGGGCGGGGCCCGTTGGCAGGCCCCGTCTGCGCAGCGGCCGTGATCCTCGATCCAAAAAATATTCCGCGCGGCCTTAATGATTCAAAAAAGCTCAGCCAAAAGCAACGCGAGAAATTATTCACGGAAATTATCGATCATGCGCTTGCTGTCTCAATCTCATTTGCCTGTAATCGCGAAGTCGATGCCGTCAATATTCATTATGCGACGCTGAATGCCATGCAGCGCGCGGTCTATTACTTATCTATCTGTCCGAAAAATGTGCTGGTCGACGGCAAGTTCGTGCCAAAAAATCTTGGTATGCCCGCGCAGGCTGTTGTCGATGGCGACGCGACCCACACCTGCATCGCCGCAGCTTCGATCGTCGCGAAAGTCATGCGCGACAGGAAGATGATATTTCTGGACAGGCATTACCCGGCCTACGGTTTTGCGTCACACAAGGGTTATGGCACGCGCCGCCATCTTGAAGCGTTGCAGCATCACGGGCCCTGTGTTTTTCATCGCCGCAGTTTTGCGCCCGTGCAGCAAGCCGACATGAAACGCGCTGTTTAAACTTTCTTAACCACACTCTTTCACGGCCCATCCACCATTTTGATTCACCTTGAATGCATCAGTTTTGCGTTCGAGGTTTATAATGCGTCGCCAAAAAGAAAAGGCCGTGCTTGTTGAAAACGAGCTGCCGCTCAATACGATTCTCAAGGGCGATTGCGTCGCGCATATGTCAGCGCTTCCCGCCAACTCGGTCGATCTTATCTTTGCCGATCCGCCTTATAACCTGCAGCTTGGCGGCGACCTGACTCGGCCCGACCAGTCGGAAGTCGACGGCGTGACGGATGACTGGGACCAGTTCGAAAGTTTCAAGGCTTACGACGAATTCACCAAAGCATGGCTAATGGCAGCGCGGCATGTACTTAAGAAAGATGGCGCTTTGTGGGTGATCGGTTCTTACCACAATATTTTTCGCGTCGGATCTATTTTGCAAGACCTCGGATTCTGGATGCTCAACGATGTGGTGTGGAGAAAGACGAATCCGATGCCGAATTTCCGCGGCCGGCGCTTGCAGAACGCGCACGAAACACTGATATGGGCCTCCCGCGAAGAAAAATCCAAATATATTTACAATTATGAAACTGCGAAAGCTGGTAATGAAGATTTGCAATTGCGTTCCGACTGGCTCTTCCCGATCTGTACGGGCACGGAGC
>JAZKID010000072.1:2670-30789 GCA_040385045.1 Pseudomonadota bacterium
AAAACCGGAAGCGCTCCTGCATCGCCTGCTGTCCATCTCGACAAAACCGGGCGATGTGGTGCTCGATCCGTTCTTCGGCTCCGGCACGACGGGCGCCGTTGCAAAAAAACTTGGTCGCAACTTCATCGGTATTGATCGCGACGACATTTACATCAAGGCAGCATCGGCACGGATCGCAGCTGTCGATGCGTCATCTGCTGAGGCGCTTGAGGTCGTCCCCCCAAAGCGCGAGGCGCCGCGGGTTGCATTCGCCTCGCTCATCGAGACCGGCCTGATCGAGGCCGGCACGAAGCTTTACGATTCAAAAAAACGGTTTACCGCGCTTGTGAAGACTGATGGCACGCTCAGTGCGAACGGCATGAACGGCTCTATTCACCGTGTCGGCGCACTGCTGCAAGGCCTGCCGAGCTGCAATGGCTGGACCTTCTGGCATTTCGAGAAAAACGGGAAGCTGGAAGTGATCGACACGTTACGTGAAGGTGTGCGTAGTCAGATGGCCAAGGTTGCTTAGGCAGCGCGTTTTTCCTTTGAAGCCAAAGCATAACGCGCAACCTTCATCATCACGCCCGGTAATCCGGCATCTTCAATTTTTTTCACAGGATGCCAGAACGTGTCATCCGGCGTTTTGAATTTTTTTGGTGCGTTCGTAACAAAGATGCTCATCTCGAGATCGAAATGTGTGAACGTGTGCGTCACGAAGCCGGACAGTTTTTCGAAGGCGAGTCGGTAAAGCGGATTGCTTGCAATAAAATCGCTGCTCCATCCTTCGCTCGGTATTTCCGCCATACCGCCGAGCAGGCCTTTGGGCAGGCGGCGGCGCAATAAAATCTGTCCGTCTTTCTCGATCCAGTAGGCGGCGGCAAAGCGTTTCGGCCGCGCTGCTTTTTTCACCTTGATCGGAAAACGTTCCTGCTGCTGAAGCGCAAAAGCATCGCATATTTTTTGAATGGGGCAGAGAAAGCATTTCGGACTGCGCGGTGTGCAGATTGTTGCGCCAAGATCCATCATCGCTTGCGCGAAATCACCGGAGTGTTTTTGTGGCGTCAACGTTGTAACATGTTCGCGGATAATTTTTTTCGCCAGCGTTAATGGCGTTTCAATCGCATAAACGCGCGTGACGACGCGTTCGATATTTCCATCGACGACGGCGGCAGGTACATCAAGTGCGATCGATGAAATTGCTGCTGCCGTATAAGGGCCGATACCGGGAAGTTCGAGTAACTCATCATGCGTTTGCGGAAAGTCGCCGTGCTTTGCCACCAGCCTCGCGCATTCGATCAGTTTGCGCGCACGCGAATAATAACCAAGGCCTGCCCATGCGGCCATAACGTCTTCATCCTTCGCCTTGCTGAGTTTTTTGACATCGGGCCAGCGCTTCAGGAATTTTTCAAAATACGGAATGACCGCTTTCACCGTTGTCTGCTGCAGCATGATTTCAGACAGCCAGACTTTATAGATGTTCGGCGCTTCGCCGGGTTTGGCACGCCATGGCAGCTCGCGCTGGTGCTGCGCGTACCAGCCAAGCAGTTTTTGCGGCAATGTTTTTTTGGAATGTGAAACAGGCATGAATGTCTGCTATATCATGTCCATGATGAAGCGCCGCAAGCCCACCGCGAAACCGATTTCCGAGCTGCTGGTCAATGTGTTGAGGCCTTCGCTGGAAAGCCACGGGCTCGCCACGTCGCAAATTATCACGCGCTGGCGGGAAATCGCAGGCGAGGAACTGAGCAATGTCACGCGCCCTTTACGCATCAACTGGCCGCGGTCCGCCCCGCAAGAAGGCGCCGCAAATGCTCAAGGGCAGGGCGCAACACTTGTTTTACTGGTGGAAAATGCTTTCGCGCTCGACGTGCAACACGCTGCGCCACTGATACTCCAGCGTGTTAACGCGATTTACGGCTGGTCGGCGGTGCAAAAAATCAGCCTGCGACAAGGCCCGGTCAGAACAGAAATAATTGAAGAAAATCAAGTAGTTGATGATGATCCGGCACCGCATGTTGAAGGCATCGCTGAAGAGGGGCTTCGAAATGCGCTGCAAAAGCTAGGCAAATCGGTCAGGAAATCACAGAAAAATTAAGGCTGTGCACGGGCCGGCGGCGTGTTTGGCCATCGTCTTGCCATGTCGGCGTGCGCATGCTTTTTCAGTGTTTACAGGGAGTTTCGATATGTCTGTCCGCCGTCTGTTGCCAGCTGTTTTCTTGGGTCTGCTTGTTTTGGCAGCCTCTTTTTCTGTTTCGCATGCTGAAGATGCGATGCTCAGTGCCGACAAATTGAAAGCATTGAACACGCCGCCGTCGATGGGCGACAAAATGCTTGGCAAGGCCGACGCACCGGTGACGATTATCGAATACGCATCGCTGACATGTTCGCATTGCGCAGATTTTCACAAAGACGTTCTGCCGAAACTGAAGCAGACCTATATCGACACTGGCAAAGTGAAGCTGATTTTCCGCGGCTTTTCGCTGAACCCGCTGGATACCGCCGCGCAAATGCTGACGCAGTGCGCGCCACAGGATAAATATTTTCCGCTCGTTTCCGCGTTTTTCACGACCCAGAAAACCTGGGCGCTGGCGGAAGATCCGGTCGCGGCACTTTTGCAGGTTGCAAAACAGGCTGGTTTTACCAAGGAAAGCTTCGAGACGTGCTTGCGGAATCAGAAGCTGCTTGATGAAATCAATGCCGTGCGGGACAAGGCTTCGAAAGAGATCGGCGTTGCATCGACGCCAACTCTTTTCGTGAACGGACAAATGCATAAGGGCGCGCTGACATTCGACGCGCTCGAGAAACTGATACTGACGAATCTGAAATCATAATTTTTGAGAATTTGACAACGTACTGGAGTGGGGCATGCAATTTACGAAGCTTCGGCTGACGGGTTTTAAGTCTTTCGTCGACCCTGTCGATCTGATCATCGAGCCGGGCCTGACCGGCGTCGTCGGTCCGAACGGCTGCGGCAAATCCAACCTGATGGAAGCGCTGCGCTGGGTAATGGGCGAAAGCTCTTATAAAAGCATGCGCGCCTCGGGCATGGAGGATGTGATTTTCTCCGGCACGACAGGCCGTCCGTCGCGCAATTCCGCTGAAGTGCTGATGACGATCGACAACAGCGCGCGTAAAGCGCCTGCCGCTTTCAACGATGCGGACATGCTGGAAGTTGTCCGCCGTATCGAGCGCGATTACGGTTCCGATTACAAGATCAACGGCCGCGAAGTACGCGCGCGCGACGTGCAACTTCTGTTCGCCGATGCTTCCTCCGGTGCGCGTTCGCCTGCGATGGTGCGCCAGGGGCAGATCTCCGAACTGATCAACGCCAAGCCACAGGCGCGCCGTAAAATTCTCGAAGAGGCTGCGGGTATTTCAGGTCTCAATGCGCGCCGCGCCGAAACCGAAACGCGCCTGAAAGCCGCCGAGACAAATCTCTCGCGCGTCGAGGATGTGATCAAGGAACTCGCCAGCCAGCTCGAAAATCTGGCCAAGCAGGCGAAGCAGGCAACACGTTACCGCACGCTTTCGACCGATATCCGCGAACTTGAGCGCAAGCTTTATGCGCGCCGCTGGCGCGAAATCGTGCAGCTTGTCGAGGAAGCGGAAGCCGCTTTGAAGCAGGCCGAAACCGATGTTTCCGTGCGCAGCGATGCGCAGGTCGAAGCGGCAGCGCAACAAACGCGTGCTTTCGAAAACGTGCCGCCGCTCCGTGAAAAGGAAGCGGAAGCCGCGGCCGTGTTGCAGCGTCTCATCTCCGCGCGCGATGCGCTGATGGGTGAAAAGAAACGCGCCGAAGAGCGCATGGCCGAGATCGACCGTCTCACGCGCGAATTGCAGGCCGACATGCAGCGCGAACAGGCGCTTGCTGCCGATACGGATGCGGCGATTTCACGCCTTGATGAAGAAACCGAAACGCTGTCGAACGAACAGTCGCAGATTTCAGAACGTTCGGAATCGGCGGAGGCAAAACTGCGCGAAGCCGAGCAAACTGTTTTTGAAAGCGAAGATGCGCTGGCTGCCGCAACAAGCATGTTGGCTGAAGCCAACGCGCGTCATCTGCAGGTGCAAAGACGGATGATGGAGGCGCAGACGCGTCTCGATCGTATCAACGGCGAGTTCAACAATCTCGAAAACGAACGCACGCAGCTGATCGAGCAGCGCCGCGCAACAGGCGACATCGCTGAAATCAACGCGACACTGGAAGATGCCTTGAGCGCAGTAGTTGCCGCCGAACAGGCTGCCGTTGCTGCCGAAGAAAAACTCGACCATGCGCGCGAACAGGAAAAGCTGGCGCGCGAGCCGCTGAATTTGGCCGAGCAGGCGGTACAGAAACTCGATGTTGAAATCCGCACGCTGCAAAAAGTCGTGTCGGGAAGCGATGAGGGTAACTGGCGCCCCGTCCTCGACCAGATCGATGTCGAAAAAGGTTATGAAGTCGCACTGGGCGCAGCGCTTGGCGATCTTCTCGAATTGCCGCTTGATGCGCAAGCGCCGCGCTATTGGTCAGAGCCGTCCTTCAGCGGCGACGATGCAGCGCTGCCGGATAGTGCGCAGCCGCTTTCCAATTATGTCGTTGCGCCGACCGCGTTGAAACGCGCCTTGAACCAGATCGGTCTCGTTGAAGACGGGCAGGGCGAGACTTTAAAATCGCAATTGAAACCCGGTCAACGCCTTGTCACAGCTTCCGGCGAAGTGTGGGGCTGGGAAGGCGTGATCGTCAAAGCTGGCGCGCCGTCGATCGCGGCGCGCCGTCTTGCGGAAAAAAACCGCTTGCATGAGCTTGAAAATACCCTTGCCGAGGCAAAACAAAATCGCGAGACGGAACGCACATCCTATGAAGCGCTGCACGAGCAAAGCGAGTCGGCCGCATTCGACGAGCAGGAAAGCCGTACGGCGCTGCGCGGTGCGCAGACGGCGGCCAATCAGGCGCAGGCGAAACTCGCCGAAGCCGAACGCGCCACCAATGCTGCCAATTCGCGTCTTGCCGCCATCGAGGCGACGCAGGCCAAATTGACTTCGGACCGTGAAGAAACGCAGGCGGCCTATCATACGGCCGAAGCTGATCAGAATAATAGCGATGAGCGCACAACGTTAGAGAACGAAGTCGCGAGCCTGCGCACACGCGTGAATGAAGACCGCGGCATGCTGGCCGAAACGCGCGCAACGGCGCAGAGCATCGCGCAGGAAGCGAAAATCCGTCAGCAGCGGCTCGATTCCATTGCCCGCGAGAAACAGGACTGGTCGGCGCGCCGTGAACGTGCCCGCGCGCAGGAAGACATTTTAAAAGAACGCTCGGCAACGCTCAGCGAAGAGAACGAGAAGCTGCAGGCTCTGCCTGCCGAACTGCACACAAAGGAAATGGCGCTGTCCGACAAGCTTCAGGAAGCTGAAACGGCACGCAAGGCTGCGGCCGACGAGCTTGCCAATGCGGAAACGCAATTGCGCGAACTTGACCGTGCCGAAAAAACCGCAACAGCCAATCTGTCCGAAGCGCGCGAATATCGGGCCGCCGCACAGGCGCGCCTTGAAGGTATCAATGAGCGTCGTGAAGCCCTGACGCTGACAATCGGCGAAACGCTCGACATGACATTGGCTGAGCTGCTTGCCGATATCGACATTGAAACCATCGACGCGCTGCAATCGTCCGGCGAACTGGAAAGCCGGCTCGAACGCTACAAAAAAGAGCGCGAGCGCATCGGTGCGGTCAACCTGCGCGCTGAAGAAGAAGTGCGCGAACTGGACGAGCGCCACACGAAACTGACGGCGGAGCGTGACGATCTGGTTGCGGCAATCGAGCGTCTGCGCGAAGGCATTCACACTCTCAATCGTGAGGGGCGTGAGCGGTTGCTGGCAGCCTTCACGGTTGTGAACGGCCACTTCCAGTCGCTCTTCACCACGCTGTTCGGCGGCGGTACGGCGGAACTGATGCTGACGGAATCGGAAGATCCGCTCGATGCGGGCCTCGAAATTCTCGCCCATCCGCCCGGCAAAAAGCCGCAGACGTTGTCGCTGCTTTCCGGCGGCGAGCAGGCACTCACGGCGCTGGCGCTGATCTTCGCGGTGTTTTTAACGAACCCTGCACCGATCTGCGTGCTGGACGAAGTCGATGCGCCGCTCGACGATCATAACGTCGAACGATTCTGCGATTTGCTCGATAAAATGACACAAACGACAGATACGCGCTTCATCGTCATCACGCATAATCCGCTGACGATGGCACGCATGCATCGCCTGTTCGGCGTCACGATGGCCGAGCGCGGCGTTTCGCAGCTGGTCTCTGTCGACCTGCAGGCGGCAGAAAAACTGGTCGAAGCGGCTTAAAAATTTCTCGTCATTCCGGCGAAAGCCGGAATCCAGCAAAACCCAAATTTCTTATTTTTCTGGATCCATCACAAACCGGGCTTGCCCGGTTTGTGCGTTATTTAATTGCTAAGATCGAGTAAACTCGATCTTAGTGTCTAATCCTCGCAGCTTTGGTGCTCGGGCACGGGTTGACGGGTCTAAAATCCTCATTTTATAGGGCTTTTGTTGCCTTGACAGGGCCTAACCCCCTGTTTATTCCTGCAGTCAACGGTCAAGCATTTGCTGATCCGGACGCTTTCCATTGCGTGAATTAAAGGAGCCTCTTTCAAGAGGTTATTTTTATGAGTTCTGGCCAAAAGCCTGATGCCTTCAGCGACGCGGAGCTTGAACAGCGCCGCCGCGATCTTGGCGACAAGCTTGGCCATGTCGACCAGGCCGGTCTTGCCGGCGGCGACGTCAACCGCGATGGAGCAGGGCTCGGGCAGGCGATGAAGCTGAGTGCCGAATTTGTCGCCGGCGTGATTGCAGGCGGCGGGCTTGGCTGGGCGATCGATCATTTTGCGGGCATCGGTCCGTGGGGGCTGATTGTCGGTACGCTGCTTGGTTTCGGTGCGGGCATGTTCAACATGATGCGCGCCGCAGGGCTGATGAAGAGCTTCGGGCAGAAATAAGGAACAGGAAATTTAAAAGTGGCTGAAGCAATTCAAATCGATCCGATTCACCAGTTTCAGGTTCAGAACCTCGTGCCGCTGGGCGAAATCGGCGGCTATCATTTTGCCTTCACAAATTCGGCGCTGTTCATGTTTGCAATCATTGCATCGGTTGCGCTGTTCATCCTGTTCGCGACGCGCAAGAAAAGCATGGTGCCGAGCCGCACGCAGTCGCTGGCTGAAATCTGGTACGAATTTGTCGAAGGCATCGTCACAAGTTCGACAGGGCGCGAAGGTCTCGTGTTCTTCCCGCTGATTTTCTCGCTGTTCTCGTTCGTGCTGCTCAGCAATCTTTTGGGCATGATGCCGTATTTCTTCACGGTGACGAGCCAGATCATCGTCACGGCCGCGCTTTCCATTCTTGTTATTCTCACCGTCGTCATCGCCGGCTTTTACAAGAACGGTTTCAAGTTCCTGAAACTGTTTGTGCCGTCCGGTCTGCCGATCGTGCTGGCGCCGTTTATTGTTCTCATTGAAGTGATTTCGTTCCTGTCACGCCCGCTCAGCCTCAGCCTGCGTCTGTTCGCCAACATGCTCGGTGGCCACATCGTTCTGAAAGTGTTCGCTTTTTTCGTGGTCATTTTGAGCTCATTCGGCTGGCTCGGTTTCCTCGGTGCCGCTGCGCCTGCCATCGTCGGTGTTGCGCTGACGGCTCTTGAATTTCTGATCGCATTCCTGCAGGCCTTCGTATTCGCCCTGCTTGCATCAATCTACCTGAACGACGCGCTGCACCCGGCGCACTAACAAAGAGTTTTCAACCCATCACATCAATTCAAGGAGAAAAAAGATGGAACCAGCAGCAGCAAAACTAATCGGCGCAGGCCTTGCCGTGATCGGCGTCGGCGTATCCGCTATCGGCGTCGGCCTGATTTTCGGCAACTTCCTTCTCGGCGCATTGCGCAACCCGTCGGCTGCCGACAGCCAGTTCGGCCGTGCATTCGTTGGTGTCGCTCTTGCCGAAGGCCTCGGCATTTTCGCCTTCGTCGTCGCGCTGATCATTCTCTTCACTTAAAGCAAAAGTTCAAGCGTAAAGCAGGCCAGACATGGAACCAGAAACGCCAACCACGGAAACGACAGTGCAGGAGCACGGTGCAGGACACAGCAAAGTGTTCCCGCCGTTCGATACCACGACATTTCCGTCGCAGCTGCTCTGGCTCACCATTACTTTCGGCCTGCTTTATATGCTGAGCTCGAAAATCCTGCTGCCGCGTATCGCTTCAATCTTTGAAGCGCGCCGCGGCCGCATTACCTCCGACCTGCAAATGGCGCAGCAATTGAAGGTTGAGACGGAAACGGCGATTGCCGGTTACGACAAGGCTTTGCGTGAAGCGCGCGAACGCGCCAATGCAATCGCCGAAGACATGCGCAGCAAGATCAAGACGGAAATGGATGCGCACCGCGCCAAAGTCGAAGCCGATGTGTCCACCAAAGTCGGCGAGGCCGAGAAGAAAATCGCCGCATCGCGCGACAAGGTGATGGGCGAGGTGGAAGCCATTGCTTCCGAAGCGGCCGAAGCCATCGTCGAACAGCTGATCGGCAAAAACGGCACCGGCATTTCCGGCGCTGTGAAAACAGCCCTCAAAAAGATCGCGTAAAGGAAAAAGCCATGTTCGATACACCGATGCAGGTTGCGACCTTTCTCGCTTTCTCGTTTGTCATCACTTTCCTGATTTTCATTACATGGCTGAAAGTGCCACAGAAAATGGCGGGTTGGCTCGACCAGCGCGCCATGCTGATTTCGAAAGAGCTTGAAGAAGCACGTCGCTTGCGTGATGAAGCTCAAGTGCTTTTGCAAGATTACCTGCAGCGCACCAAGAACGCCGAAAAAGAAGCGCAGGCCATCATTACACAGGCAACCGAAGATGCAACGCGCCTTAAGGACGAAGCTGAAAAGGCCCTCGCCGATATGGTCGAGCGCCGCACAAAATCCGCCGAAAACAAGATCGCGCAGGCCGAAGCGCAGGCCATTGCCGATGTGCGTGCCGCGGCGACCAATGTTGCCATCAGCGCCGCGCAGGAAGTGCTGACAACGCGCATGAAGGAAGGCCTTGGCGGCCAGCTGATCGACACGTCGATCGCGGATATCAAAACACATCTGAACTAAGTGTGAGCTGATGCTCACGGCCTTCGCGCCTGCAAAAATCAATCTTTTTCTTCATGTGCTGTCGCGCCGTGCCGACGGCTATCACACGCTTGAAAGTCTCGTCACATTTGCCGATGTCGGCGACACGCTGACGCTCGATCCCTCAAAGCCTTTGTCCCTCATGCTGTCAGGCCCTTTTGCGGCGGGCTGCAGCAATGATGAGCACAACCTCGTTTTAAAAGCTGCGCGCAATCTGTCCATGCACGTCGCTGGTTTGAAAACAGGTGCTTTTACACTTGAGAAAAATCTGCCCGTTGGTGCCGGTATCGGCGGCGGATCGGCTGACGCGGCGGCGGCGCTGCGTCTGCTGTCTGAATTGAACGGCCTTGAGCTGAACGATGCGCGTGTGAAGCAGGCCGCACTTAATACAGGGGCTGACGTGCCTGTCTGTCTCACCAGCCAGACAGCCTTAATGCGTGGGATCGGCGAAGAGATTGAGCAGGCTTCTTTTCCTGCGCTTCATGCCGTGCTTGTCAATGGCGGTAAGGCGCTCGCAACGCGCGATGTATTCGAAGCACTGACGCTTCAGCAAAAAGAAAAAAAAGATTTTTCCAGCCTGCTGCGTGACTTTCCGAACGCGATAAGCTGGCTTTCATCGATGTCGAACGATCTTGAAAAACCGGCGGAATATTTATGCCCGCAAGTTTCTACCGTGCGACAAGCGCTCGAGAAAAGCGGCGCGCAACTCATACGCATGACCGGTTCAGGTGCAACCGTGTTTGGCCTTTATGAAAATACCGTGCAGGCGCAGCAAGCCGCAACGCAGCTGAGGAAAGAAAATCCACGCTGGTGGATTAAAGACGTTACGCTCGGCTCAAAGCTTTAGTTTTTATCTGAGAAGGTGTCACAAGAATCGATCTTGCCGCTGCTGAGCCCGGTTTTAAACCATTGCATGCGCTGTTCGGACGTGCCGTGCGTGAAACTTTCCGGCACGACATGCCCCTGCATCTTCTTTTGCAACCGGTCGTCGCCGATAGCGCTGGCGGCAGCAAGCGCTTCTTCCGCATCGCCCGGTTCCAGCAAAGGTTTGATTTCATCCGCGCGTTTCGCCCACACACCGGCGAGGCAATCCGCCTGCAGTTCCACGCGCACCTGCAAGGCATTCCCTTGTTTCGCGCCTGTTTTTCGTTTCATTTCCTGCACACGTTCAATAACGCCAAGCTGGTTCTGAACATGGTGGCCGATTTCATGGCCGATCACATAAGCGCGTGCGAAATCACCCGGCGCACCGAAGCGCTGTTCAAGTTCCTGAAAAAAACTCATGTCGAGATAAACCTTGCGGTCGTTCGGGCAATAAAACGGGCCGGATGCCGATTGCGCGAGACCGCACGCCGAGCTGATGCCGCCTGAAAACAAAACCAGTTTCGGCTTTTCGTAATCGCTGCCCATCTGTTTGAAGAGATCATCCCATGTACGTTCCGTGGTTGCGAGCACGGCGGAAACGAATTTCGCCTGCGTATCGTTTTGTGCGGTGTTGGGACCTGACGGCATACGATTTTCATAAGAAGGCCCGCCGCCGCCAAGCTCGGAAAAATCGCCATTCAGGAGTTTCATCGGGTCGAAGCCCAGCATCCACATGATGACAAAAATGACAATCAGTGTCGTAATGCTGAAACCGCCACCGCCGCCGAGGCGGATCGGAAAGCCGCCGCCAAATCCGCGTCCGCCGAAGACGGAACCGCGACGATCTTCGATATTATCGGATGAGCCTTGGTCTTCCCAGCGCATGATTTAACCCTTCATCGGTAAAGGCGCCGCCTGGCGCAGGATATTCTCGCTTCTGTCAGTATAACCGCCCTGATCATTATGAACAATCAGCGGCGGTAAAAGTTCAAGCGGTGTTTTGCGGTCTTTCACGGCGCTGACCAGAACGCGCTTTGCGGACTCATTGGCATAGGATGAAACCGGCATGATCCTGATGGCGCCAAAAAATTCATCGCCAAGCGCATTCAGAATATTTGCCAGCGCATCGGCGCGATGAATTAGCGTCAGCTGTCCGCGCGGCTTGAGATTGCGCGCTGCCGTCCTGATCCAAAGCCTGATATGTTCAGCCGGCATGTGCGAGGAGGATGCGCCTTCGCCATGCGCCGCAGTGTCGTGAAAAGGCGGGTTGCAAAAAACATGATCGAACGGCGCATGCTCAAGCCTTGCCGTGATATCGCCGCAGATCACTGCCAGTTTTTCAATTACACCGTTCAAGGCCGCATTGCGCTGCGCCAGTTCGGCCATGCGCGCATCATGTTCGATCCCTTGCACGGTGATGCCGGGCACGCGCGCCAGAAGACATAGAGAGGCCGACCCTACGCCAAGGCCGAGCTCCAGCGCGGTTTCGCCGCTTTCGATCGGAACCGCCGCGGCAAGAAAGACGGAATCGATCGCTGCGCGGTAGCCCGTCTCCGGCTGCTCCAGCTGCACGCGCCCGCCCAGCAATGTATCGGTGGTTGTCCGTTCCGGCTGTAACATTCGGCCGTTTCTAGCATCATCCGGCTTGTGAGGCGAGGCGAGAGATGGTTATGGTGCTCTCAAAATTCGGAAAAATGATGAACAAGGCCCTCAAACAAGACGCTACGCAAGCCGCGCCAAACGGCGTCGCCGCGCTTGCAGCGCTCACCGAAAAGGACATGGAAAAGGTCAATGCGCTGATCCTGTCGCGCACGGGTTCCGATGTGCTTTTGATCCTCGATGTCGCGAAACATCTTATCAATTCCGGCGGGAAGCGCCTGCGGCCGATGCTCACTCTGGCATCCGCCGCACTTGTGCAGGCAAAGGGCGACAAGGTTCACAAGCTCGCCGCGGCCGTCGAGTTCATGCACACGGCAACGCTGCTGCATGACGACGTCGTCGACAAATCCGACATGCGGCGCGGTGCGAAAACGGCACGCATGTTGTGGGGGAATGAGGCGAGCGTTCTCGTCGGCGATTTTTTGCTCGGCCAGGCGTTCCGCATGATGGTGGAAACGGAATGTCTTGAAGCGCTGAAGGTGCTTTCCAATGCTGCCGCCGTTATCGCAGAGGGCGAGGTGATGCAGCTCGATAACGCGCGAAAACTGAGGCTGACGGAAAAAGATTATTTCAAAATTATTACGTCGAAAACGGCTGTGCTTTTTTCTGCCGCCTGCGAGGTGGGGCCGTGCCTTGCGGACAGCATGGATAAATATCGCACGGCTTTAAGCGACTACGGCATGAACCTTGGCATCGCCTTCCAGCTGATTGACGACATTCTCGATTATGCCGGCGGCATTGAGACCGGCAAGGCTGTCGGCAACGATCTCATCGAGGGCAAGGTGACGCTGCCTGTCATTTTAAGCTATCAGAACGGTGACGCAGGCCAGCGCGCTTTCTGGGAGCGCCAGTTTTCGGATGACCCGATCGACGAAGACGAAATGACGCAGGCTATTGATATGTTGCATTCCTCGGGTGCGATCGAAGCCACGCGCGAACGGGCCGAAGACTATGCGAATAAAGCACGCACGGCGCTGGAAGTCTTCGACGAGAGTGAAATGAAAGCGGCGCTTTTGGGCGTCGTCGATTTCTGCGTCGAGCGGAAGTTTTGAAATATAACGTCATACCGGCGAAGGCCGGTATCTAGTTAGATCTCCGCCTTCGCGGGGATGACGATTATCAGCCCTCGAGCTTCGAGAAATCTGCAATCTGGCTTGTCGCGGCGCGGATGCGCGCCAGCAGTTGCAGGCGGTTCACGCGGTGCGGTTCTTCGTTGACCATTACTTTGTCAAAAAACGTATCGATCGGCGCGCGCAACGCGGCGATGGCCGTCATGGCGGCGGTGAAATTTTCCATTGCCAGTTCTTTTGAAATACTTGTACTCGCAACATCGATGGCTTGCGAAAGCGCAACTTCTTCCGGCGCCGTCAGTGTGGCGGATTTTGGCTCGAAAATCGTCTTGTCTTTCTTTTCCTCGATCGACAAAATATTCAGCGCGCGCGTCACGCCTGCCTGCAGCGCCTTGCCGTTATCGGTTTTCAGAAAAGCATCAAGCGCTTCGGCGCGGCGAACGATCATCAATAGGTCGTCCTGATCTTTTAGCGCCAACACGGCGTCGATCACGTCATGACGCAGGCCTTGTTCGCGAAGCTGGACACGGAGGCGATCATTAATAAAATTAACAACTTCAGAAATTAGAATAAGCTCTACTCGCTCAAAATCCTCAACAAAAGGAATCCATCTTGGAGTTTCAGAATCATCACCCATTTCTTTAGAAAAAGATATTTTATTTTTGTATTTAGCGGCGGATTCAGTGGCAAAGATCATTTCCCAAATTGCATCCGATAATCGATTGTATATCTCTTTTAAGTCAAATTTTCCAGAAGCAAAATCATGTTTTGTTTGTTGCCAAGCTTCAAATCTATCAGGAATTTTTCTAATAATTCCAAAAAATACACCAAAATTTTCTGAGGCGATGACGCGTTCAATGTCTTTGTTTTCAAAAGTATGATCGTCAACGAAAAAGCTTACTCTATGTAGCTCGCTTATATACATCTCCGAATAATGCAGTCTGTGTGATTGCATTATTAATTTAAAAAGATTTATACGAATACTATTTTTCTTGATAAGACGAATTATTCCTAGAGCAATCCGCCTCAGCGCGAACGGATCTTTTGAGCCAGTTGGTTTTTCATCAATCGCCCAGAAACCGGTCAGCATATCCAGCTTATCGGCCAGCGCGACAGAGATGGAAACAGGATTTGACGGCACGCTGTCGGAGGGACCTGCGGGCTTGTAATGTTCCTCGATCGCGGCAGCGATATTTTCAGGCATGCCTTCCAGTTTCGCATAGGTTCGGCCCATGAAGCCCTGCAGTTCAGGAAATTCGCCAACCATTTCGGTGACAAGATCGGCTTTGGCAAGGTTTGCAGCTATTTCGGCTTCATCGGGATTGGCGCCAACACGCGGTGCGATTTCGCGCGCAAGTGCGGCAATGCGTTTCACGCGCTCGCCCTGTGTGCCGAGTTTCTCGTGGAACGTAATCTTGTCGAGTTTCTCGGCACGTTTTGCCAGCGATATTTTCTTGTCCTGCTCGAAAAAGAATTTCGCATCTGACAGGCGCGCGGCGACGACGCGCTCATTACCCGTAATAATCGCCTTGCCGCCGTCTTTCGCGACGAGATTTGAGACAAGGATGAATTTGTTCGTCAGCTTGCCATCGGCACCGCGCAACACGAAACATTTCTGGTTGGCGCGGATGGTAGTGCGGATGACGGGTTCAGGAACTTCGAGAAAAGATTTGTCGAACGATCCCATCAGAGTGACAGGCCATTCGACAAGACCGGCGACTTCATTAAGCAGGCCCTGATCTTCGACGAGTGTGAGATTTTGCGCCAGCGCAAGGTTTTTCGCATCCGCGAGGATGATATCCTTGCGGCGCTGCGCATCCAGCACCACATTACAGCTTTCCAACTTCGAAACATAATCGTCGAAGCGCCGCGCCTGAATGGGCTGCTGCGATAGGAAGCGGTGTCCGTATGTAAGGTCGCTCGCCTGAATGCCGTCGATGTCGATTTCGACAATCTGCGGCGTCTCGGTCTCGGAGCCGAACGTGCAGAGGATGGAATGCAGCGGGCGAACCCAGCGCAACGAACCGCTTTGCTTTGAAGCCGTGCCCCAGCGCATCGATTTCGGCCATGGAAAATCGCGCACGGTTTTGACGATGATCTCGGACAGAATCTCTTTCGTGTCGCGGCCTTTTTTCTCAAGTGTCGCGACGTAATATTTGCCTTTTTTATCGTCACCTTCGATGCGTGCCTGATCAAGTGAATTCAGTCCAGCGCCTTTCAGAAAGCCCTGAATCGCCGCATCGGGCGCGCCGACTTTCGGGCCTTTCTTTTCTTCCTTCACATCGGCCGATCTGGCAGGGAGACCGGCAATGTGCAGGCACAGGCGGCGCGGCGTCACATGCGCAATCGCTCCCTCATACACCAACCCGGCATCGACCAGACTATTCGTCACGCGTGATTTCAGATCGTCCGCAGCTTTCGCTTGCATGCGCGCAGGAATTTCTTCGGAGAAAAGTTCGAGGAGAAGATCAGGCATGTGATCCTCCCGCCGTTTTCATCCATGCCGCGCCGCATGCTTTGGCGAGATCGCGCACACGCAGGATATAGCTCTGCCGCTCGGTGACGGAGATCACGCCGCGCGCATCGAGCAGGTTGAACGCATGGCTGGCCTTGATGCATTGATCATAAGCTGGAAGCGCGGCGAGGTGCTTGTCGCCGCTGCCGCCTTTTTCAAGCAGAGATTTGCATTCCTTTTCCGCATCGCGAAAATGCTGCAGCAAAATATCCGTATCGGCATATTCGAAATTGAAGCGTGAGAATTCTTCTTCCGCTTGTTTGAACACGTCACCGTAACTGACGCGTTCTTCGCCCTTCAAGCCATTGAAATTCAGTTCGAACCCGTTGTCGACGCCTTGCAGATACATCGCCAGACGCTCAAGCCCGTAGGTGAGTTCGCCCGCGACCGGTGCGCATTCGACACCCGCAACCTGCTGGAAATAAGTGAACTGCGTCACCTCCATGCCGTCGCACCAGCATTCCCAGCCGAGACCCCATGCACCCAGCGTCGGGCTCTCCCAGTCGTCTTCGACAAAGCGAATATCGTGCAGCATCGGGTCGATGCCGATCTCGCGCAGACTGTCGAGATAAAGCGCCTGCAGATCCGGCGGCGACGGTTTCAGGATCACCTGAAACTGGTAGTAATGCTGGAAGCGGTTCGGGTTCTCCCCATACCGGCCATCCTTTGGCCGACGACAAGGCTGCACATAAGCGGCGTTCCACGGCTTCGGGCCGAGCGCACGCAATGTGGTGGCCGGGTGAAAGGTACCCGCACCCATTTCCATGTCATAAGGCTGCAAGATCACGCAGCCTTTTTCAGCCCAGAAAAGCTGCAGCTTCAGGATCAGGTCCTGGAAAGAACGGGTTGGGTCAAGCGCCATGAAGTGTCTCTAAAATCACGGAAAACGCTAGCGGATCAGCAGCGCCCGTGTAAACAGCAAGCCTGTTATGCCAACAGAAATACGGGCTTTCTGTCTTGCCGGATGGCCGCGAAGCGGCCATGTTTAAGCTTATTTGGCCATGAAGCGGCCATGCTTGCCTGCAAAGCATAGCTTTGCCACTAAGGGACCTGTTTTGATGCTTCTTCGTCATTTTCGCCTGTCTGCCGCCGTTCTTCTCGCCATGGGGCTTTTGCTGCCGTTCGAAGCCGGCAGCGCCACGGCCAAGAAGCAGGACCCGTTGCCGGAAGTGCAGGGGTTAGCTGGCAGCTATCTCGCCGGACGCATGGCGAGCGGTTATAAAGATTTCGATGCCTCGGCGACATACCTGAAACGCGCGCTGAGTTATGACCCGAAAAATATCGAGCTGGCCTCGCGCGCTTTCGTGCTGCTGGTGGCGGCAGGCCGTATCGAGGAAAGCATCGATCTCGCCAAACGCCTCAAAAACGAAAAAGACACCGACAAGCTGATCCGCCTCGTCACGGCGACGAACGATTTTCATGAAAACAATCTTCCGGCCGCTATCAAACATCTCGACCTGCCGAAGAAGGGTCCTGTCACGGATATCACCGGCGGGCTGCTTGGCGCATGGGCGATGCACGGTACCGGCAAACCGAAAGCTGCGATCGAAGTTCTTGACCGTCTGAAGGGACCGGATTGGTTTGCGATCTTCCGCGACTATCATGCTGGCCTGATTTCTGAACTCAACGGCGACAAGGCCGAAGCGCATGCGCGGTTCCAGCGGGCTTATCTCGCCGACAGCAAAATTCTCCGCCTTGCGCAGGCCTATGCAATTAATCTTGCGCGCGACGGCAAGCGTGACGAGGCGCTGCAGGTGGTGAACAAATACCTCGCTACGACGCCGAACAATATGATGATGATCAGGCTCGCCGAAGATATCAAAACCGGTGTGGACGTTAAACAGCTTGCGACCACGCCTGTGCAGGGTGCAGGCGAGGTGATGTTCGGGCTCGGCTCTGCCCTTGCGCGTAATGGCGGCGACGAGCTGGCCGCGATTTATTTGCAGCTCGCGCTTTATCTCGATGAAACAAACGCGCTCAGCCTGATTTCGCTGGCCGATCTGTACGACCAGTTGAAACAGCCGGACCGCGTTATCGATACGCTGCGTCTTGTGAAAGCGGACTCGCCGCTGAAAGCGTCCTCCGAACTGCAACTCGCCGTTGTTCTCGATGCGCAGGAAAAAACCGACGAGGCCGTCAAGCATCTCGAAGGCATTCTTGAAAAAAATCCGAAAGACATGGAAGCGCTGTTGACGATGGGCAACATTCTGCGCGTGCACAAACGCTTTGCCGAGGCGGAGCCATATTACACGCGCGCCGTCACGCTTGTCGAAAAGCCCGTGCAGCGTCACTGGCCGATGTTTTATTTCCGCGGCATTACCTATGAGCGCATCAAGCAATGGCCGAAAGCGGAAGCGGATTTGAAAAAAGCCTTGGAGCTGCAACCCAACCAGCCGTCCGTTCTCAACTATCTCGGCTATTCGTGGATCGACCAGAACATCAATCTGACCGAAGGCATGGACATGCTGAAGCGGGCCGTGGGGCAGGATCCGAAAAACGGTTACGTCATCGACAGCGTTGGCTGGGCTTATTTTCGCATGGGGAAATACGAAGACGCTGTCAGCTGGCTGGAACGCGCAATCGAGGAAAAGCCGGGCGACCCCGTCATCAACGATCATCTCGGCGATGCTTACTGGCAGGTGGGGCGAAAGCTGGAAGCCTATTTCCAGTGGCGGCACGCAAAAGACATGAAGCCGGAGCCGGAAGATCTCGCGCGTATCGAGAAAAAATTAAAAGATGGTCTGGTGAGCGGTTCGAGCAGCCCGGAGCCCGCGCTCGGCATGCAGACCGTGCCTGAAAAAACCCAGAAAAACTAAGATATATCTGCGTTAAGACCCTATAAAGGTTAACGTGATTTTATCGTGACTTGAGAGCATTCGAAGCTTTCGGGAGCGGTATGAGCGTCAGTCAACCACAGGCGGCCTTGAAAAGGTCCTGGGCACGAAGAAAGGTTTTCAGCCTTTTCTTTACGCTGCCATGCCTGCTGTATTTTACTGCTGACATCAATCATCACGATGCGTTTGCCGCGGTCATGCCGGTCGCCGGTTTTGAAACCATGCGCGGTGCTTATTTGTCGCACAGCGTGGCGCTGCCCTCGTTTCCGACGAAGCGCAACGCGTTCATCAACAAGGTTCTGTTTTCCGACGATCGTGCGGCGTGGATCGCGACCTCGCTGGTCAGTTTTACGGAAGCGGTCGGTGAATTCGAGCCGCGCTATGAAGAAAGCTTCCTGCAGCCGGATGCGGCGCTTGAGGAAGACGACCAGGGCGAAGCGTTCGTGCGCGCCATCGTTACGCCGTTCACGCTCGCCGCGCCGGAATTTCGCGATGCGACAAAGGAAAAATTCAAACGCGCGCAGCTGAAGTCGCTCGACATCGAAAGCGCGAATGATCTCATCAGGGCGCGCGCCTGCCTTGCGGAAGCAGTTTATTTCGAAAGTAGATCCGAGCCTGAAAAGGGGCAGCGCGCGGTGGCGCAGGTGGTGCTCAACCGTGTCAAAAGCGGCATTTATCCGAATTCGGTGTGCGGCGTGATTTATCAGAACGCACATCGCCGCAATTCCTGCCAGTTCTCTTACGCCTGCGACGGCAAGCCGGAACGCGTGACCGATATGATGTCATGGCGTAAAGCGAAGAAGATTGCGGAAGAAGCGCTTTTTGGCGATGGTTATGTCAAAGCTGTCGGCAACGCCACGCATTATCATACGGACTGGGTCTGGCCGGTATGGCGGCGCGAACTGAACAAGAAAGCGCAGATCGGCACGCATATTTTTTATTCGATGCGCGGCCGCCGGGCTTTTGATAGCTAAAATTCAATATCGAGGCTGATGTCAAGACACGGCGCGGAATGCGTCAGTGCGCCGACGGAAATATAATCGACGCCGCTTTCCGCAATCGCTTTTACACTATCAAGATTGACGCCGCCGGATGCTTCAAGCACGGCGCGGCCGTTCGTGCGCTGCACGGCTTCGATGAGCTGCGCGGTATTCATATTGTCGAGCAGGATGGTTTCAGCGCCCGCACGCAGGGCACCGTCGAGCTGGTCAAGCGTATCGACTTCAATCTCGATCGGCGTACCGGGTGCGACACTCGCTTTCGCTTTCTGCAAGGCATCGGCGATGTTTTCTGAAAGCGCGAGATGATTGTCCTTGATCAGCACGGCATCATAAAGGCCGATGCGATGATTGACGCCGCCGCCGCAGGCCACGGCATATTTTTCCAAGGTTCGCAGCCCTGGGGTGGTTTTGCGCGTGTCGCGAATTTGTGCCTTGGTCTGCGCAACAGCTTCGACATATCGCCGCGTCAACGTTGCGATACCGGACAGTTGGCCAAGAAAATTCAGGGCCGTGCGTTCGGCTGTAAGCAAGCCGCGCGCGCTGGTTTCGATGTTTGCAATCACAGTACCTTTTTTGACGAAAGTGCCGTCTTTCACATGCACTGTAAAACGGCAGCTGCTTTCGATCATAAGGAATGTCAATTCGGCGCAGCGTAAGCCTGCGATCACGCCATCCTGTTTGGCGATAATCGCGCCTTTCGCCATGACATGCGGATCGATCAACGCTTTCGAAGTGATATCGCCTGCCTGTCCAAGGTCTTCCTGCAAGGCCAGCGCGATGACAGATTTGATATCGCTGTCATGCAAAACAGGTTCTTGATGCGGCCTGTTGCCGAAAATTGACAGGACGGAACCAGCGAGCGATTTAAGCGGCATCTTTCTTTCGCCCGGCTTCGACACTGTCGGAACGGTAATGCGCGCCGATGCTGGTTTTTCGCTCCAGTGCCGCTTCGCTAACGCAGAGTGCAGCGGCAAGACTGTTTTTGAAAGCGGCGGTCTGCGCCTGTGTCTGCAAAGTCTTAATTTCGGCAATCGCGCTTGTCAGCGCGGCTTCGTTGCGAATAACGCCGACATTGTCATTCATAATATAACGCAATTTCTGGAAACGCTCTTCATCGGGATTGTTTGTCGCTGCGTCGAGACCGATCGTATCTTCGATCATGCGCGCCTGCGGATCGAGGTGGAGAGACTTGATGTCTTCCGCGGCACGCCCGGCAAAGACTACGGATTCCAGCAGCGAGTTTGAGGCGAGACGGTTTGCCCCGTGCACGCCCGTGCACGCAACTTCACCGATCGCCCAGAGATTGTCGAGCGTGGTACGCGCATTCGCATCAGTCGCGATGCCACCCATGTGGTAGTGCGCGGCAGGCGCGACAGGAATAATCTGTTTTGACGGATCCAATCCGGCGCGCTGGCAGGCCTTGAACACGGTCGGGAATTCATTTTCGAATGCCTGGCCTGGTTTTTCGCGCGCATCGAGAAAAGCGCCGCCATTACGTTTTTGCGCGAACACGGCGCGGGCGACGATATCGCGCGGCGCAAGCTCGGCGTCTTTATGAATGGCAGGCATGAAGCGCTGCCCGTTTTCATCGACCAGCAATGCGCCGATCCCGCGCAGCGCTTCCGTCATCAACGGTGCGGGATCAAGCCCCGCATCAAGCGCAGTCGGGTGAAACTGAACGAATTCCGCGTCGCGGATTGCCGCACCGGCACGCACCGCCATGCCAAGACCAGAACCGGAAGATTCACGCGGATTCGTCGTGGCTGAATAAAGATGGCCGATACCGCCTGTCGCAAGCACCAGCGCTTTTGTCTTGAACGTCAGCGTGTTCGCGGCATGGCCGTAAAGCGGGCGCACCACAAGACCGGTGACATTCTTGCCTTTGGTCAGAATATCTTCGGCGACATAGCCTTCGAGAAGATGGATCGACGGTGTTGCGCGCACGGCAGCGATCAGTGCCTGCATAATGGCGGCGCCCGCCTTGTCGCCACTGACGCGGATAATGCGCGCCTGGCTATGGGCCGCTTCGCGCGACAGCATAAGTTTGCCTTCAAGATCATGATCGAAGGGAACGCCGTAGGAAAGCAGGTCCTGCACGCATTCGGGACCTTCGGAAATCATCAGCTTGGCAACGCGTTCGTCGACAAGCCCGGCGCCCGCTTTCACCGTGTCGGCAAGATGCAATTCCAGCGTGTCGCCATCTGAGACCGCTGCCGCAATGCCGCCCTGTGCCCATGCGGAGGACGTGCCCGCGCCAAGATCGGCGGCGGCAAGAACGGTGACGGGACGGGGCGCAAGACGTAGTGCACAAAAAAGTCCGGCAAGACCGGCTCCGACAATAATGATGTCATCGACGCGGCGAAGATTTGTGGTCGGGAAAAGGTCGCCGCTTGTTGTCATGATCTGTCCGGCCCTTCGCCTGTACTCAGGGCGTTCGTTACTCGAAAAGTGCCACTGGCACTTTTCGTGGCTTTGCCACCGCTCCTCACCCTAACGCGACCATGCGTTGAACCGCAAGCCGCGCTTTTGCAGCGATAGCCGGATCGATGACGATTTCATGTTTCATGTCCTGCAGGCTGGCCAGAATTTTCGGCAGCGTAATGCGTTTCATATGCGGGCAGAGATGGCACGGGCGCATGAATTCTACACCCTCCACTTCGGCTGCGACATTATCCGCCATCGAACACTCCGTCACCATCACCACACGCTTTGGCTTGTTTTGCTTGACGTAATTGATCATTGCGGCCGTCGAGCCGGTGAAATCCGCCTCCGCGATCACATCCGGCGGACATTCGGGATGCGCGATGATTTTCACCGACGGGTCGTTGTCGTGAATGGTTTTAAGTTCAGCGCCGGTGAAGCGTTCGTGCACTTCGCACGCGCCGTGCCAGGCAATGATTTTCACTTTCGTCTGGCTTGCTACCCATTTCGCGAGATATTGATCGGGCAGGAAAATCACTTCCGGCACACCCAGCGATTCAACCACGCGCACGGCGTTCGATGACGTGCAGCAGATGTCCGTTTCTGCTTTCACATCGGCATAGGTGTTCACATAAGTGACGACAGGAACGCCGGGATAGGTTTTTTTCAGCAACCGCACATCTTCCGCCGTGATGGACGCAGCAAGCGAGCAACCCGCATTCATGTCGGGGATAAGAACTTTTTTTGCGGGATTGAGAATTTTTGACGTCTCGGCCATGAAGCGCACGCCGCATTGCACGATCACATCCGCATCGACTTTGACGGCTTCCATCGCCAGTTGAAGACTGTCGCCTATCACGTCGGCAACACAATGATAAATTTCCGGCGCCTGATAGTTGTGCGCGAGGATAACCGCGTTGCGCTGCTTCTTCAGGCGGTTGATCTCGTCGATCAGCGGCGCCATCACCGGCCACTCGATTTCGGGGATAACATTCTTGACGCGTGCATAAAGCGGCGCGGTGCGTTCGGCAATTTCGGGCGTATAGGGAAGCACTGACGCGCGTGTCTGGGGCGTCATTCCGAAAGGATT
Organism: Pseudomonadota bacterium; assembly: GCA_040385045.1. GTDB lineage: Bacteria > Pseudomonadota > Alphaproteobacteria > Rhizobiales > UBA4765 > JAZKID01. Next base: position 25,245 of record JAZKID010000072.1, read on the forward strand.
GTCGAGCGGAGAATGCATAGCCCTGCTTTTGCCCCTGCGGCGTTTTCAAAAAGGCCGTCTCTACCCCGTACACATAGGGAGAGATGCACGAAAATAAAAGAGAAAAATCGGGCCGCAGGCGTGCTTTTGGCGCTATTTTTTGGGCTCGAACTCGTAAAATGTCATCAGATACAAAGATTGCGCCTTTTCCGTCGGCCATGGTTCGAACAGTTCGGCGACGAGATTTTTCGGCAAGGGCGTCGGCTTGCCGAAAAAATCTTCCGCTTCCTGTTTTGTAAAACCAGCGAGTTTGGTCGCCTCATAGGCGGCGCAAAGACGGTCGACAGTTTTCATCTGTCTGGCGAGAGCGGTTGGTGTTTCCGGTTTCAACCCGTAGCGGATGTGGATAGCAGCCTGAAGACGTTTTTCGAACGCCTTGTAATCTTCACCCAGCGCCGATTTGAACGGGCCGATCATATCGCCGATGACATACTCTGGCGCATCGTGAAGCAGGGCATAGCGCGCATCGGTTTCCGGCGCAGCGGGATTAAAATGAAAATGCAGTTTCATCACGGCAAGCGAATGCTGCGCAACCGAGTAGGCATGCGCGCCGCTCGTCTGTCCGTTCCAGCGCGCCACACGGGCGAGGCCGTGCGCAATATCTTCGATCTCGATATCGAGCGGCGAGGGGTCGAGCAGGTCGAGCCGCCTTCCCGAAAGCATGCGCTGCCAGACGCGTTTTTCCGTTTTTGCCTTAGCCATGTTTTTTGCCCATTTTTTTGCACGCGCTATGGCGATGACACGTCGTCATATGATCATTGATCATGCCGACCGCCTGCATGAAGGCATAGATAATCGTCGGCCCGCAAAAATTGAAGCCAAGTTTTTTGAGCGCTTTCGACATTGCGCGGCTTTCTTCGGATTCGGTCGGATATTGATGGCGCGGTGTGAGCGTATTTTGGATCGGCTTGCCGCCGACAAACGACCAGAGAAAATCTGCAAACGCCGTGTCGCTCTTCTTCTGCATTTCAAGCCAGACACGCGCCGATTTGATGGTGCTTTCGATTTTCGAGCGGTTGCGGATGATGCCTGCATCCTGCATTAGCCGCTCGACATCTTTGGAGGTGAAGCGCGCGATTTTTTCAGGTTCGAAATTTTTAAAGGCTTTGCGGAAATTATCGCGCTTTCGCAAAATCGTGATCCACGACAGGCCCGCCTGAAAACCGTCGAGGATCAGTTTTTCGAACAAGGCGCGGCTATCATATTCCGGTACGCCCCATTCCTCGTCATGATACGCCATATAGAGCGGGTCGGTCCCCGGCCAGCCGCAACGTGCAACACCGTCATCGTGCATGATCAGTTTCATGCGGCGTTTCCTGCGATCATGAAATTCGCCCAGGCGGGCTGAACGGGATTAAGCGTTGCATGGCCTGCCTGAATTGTTTTTTTCGCGCACAATGCGTCTTCAAGCTTGTCGAGGCGGACAAGACCCAGCACGCGGCCGCTTGACGAAGACCCGAGCTCACCAAGCGTGATATCGCCCGCCATGATCGGCGTTCGCGGTGCAGCGTCACCCGTCATTTCAAATGGAAGGATACGTTTTCTTGCCACGCCGCGGTGCTGCATACGGCTGACGACTTCCTGCCCCACATAGCAGCCCTTGTTGAAGTCGGCGCCGTTCAGGAGATCGAAATTCGCCTCGTGCGGAAATGTATCACCCAGAATATAATCTTTTTCTGCTTCCGGAATGCCTTCTGCAATGCGATGCGTATGATAAGTGTCCTCGCTCGCATTCGTAGCGACTTCTTTTGCGTAAAGCCGCTGTCCTAATGCGGGCCAGCGCGGATCGGTGAAACCCTCCGCATCGTTGTTACCCCACAATGCAAAAACATGCAGATCGTTGCATGCTTCGATGGTGACTTTCGCGCGCAATTTGTAAAACTGCAGTCGCTTGATGAATGCCTCGCGCTGACTGGCCGCCGTTTCAACAAGATAGCCGTCATTCGTTGCAATGAGAGTCGCATCGAACAGAATTTTCCCCTGCGGCGAGAGCAAAGCGCCAGCTTGTGCAATATTTTCCGAAACATTGTCGAGATTACATGTCAAAAGGCCTTGTAAAAACGGTTTCGCCTCCGCACCTGTCACGGCGAACACAGTGCGGTCATGAATTGCGGCGGCATGGGTGGCCATTTGCGATTCCTCTTGATAGAAGTTGAGTTAAGGCCGCTTCGCGCCCGCGGCAAGAGGGGAAAGCATGCCCGAAACGTTCGATCTGGTTTTAAAAAACGGTACTATCGCCACGCATGAAGGCGAGCGGGCAGGCGATATCGGCGTCAAGGACGGACGCATTGCCGCCATTGGCACTTTTTCAGGCGAACAGGCGGGCGAAACGATCGATTGCACGGGCCTGCACATTTTGCCCGGCGTCATCGATACGCAGGTGCATTTCCGCGAGCCGGGTCTCGAGCACAAGGAAGACCTCGAAACCGGTGCGAACGCCGCGGTGATGGGCGGCGTCACGGCCGTGTTCGAAATGCCGAACACCATTCCGCAAACGACAAGCTCGACAGCGCTGGAAGACAAGCTCAACCGCGCAAAAGGGCGCATGTCGTGCGATTATTCTTTCTTTATGGGCGGCACAGCCGAGAACTGCGAACTTCTCGGCGAGCTTGAACAACTGCCCGGCTGCTGCGGCGTCAAGGTATTCATGGGCTCGTCAACCGGTTCGCTGCTTGTCAGCGACGATAAGACGCTTGGCGAAATTCTAAAACGTATCAGGCGCCGCGCAGCGTTCCATTCGGAAGATGAAGACCGGCTGAATGATCGTAAAAGCCTGCGCATCCCCGGCGATCCGACAAGCCACCCCGTCTGGCGCGATGAGGAAACGGCGATGAAATCGACACAGCGCCTCGTTACAATCGCTGAAAAACATCAGGCGCGCATTCATGTGCTGCACGTCACGACAGCGCAGGAAATGGCCTATCTCGCCAAACACAAGAATTTCGCCAGCGTCGAAGTGACGCCGCATCATCTTACTATGGCAGCGCCGGATTGTTACGAACGGCTGGGGACTTACGCGCAGATGAACCCCCCGGTGCGTGATGCGAAGCATCGGCAGGCGCTGTGGGAGGCTATCCGAAACCGCACCGTCGATGTTCTTGGCTCCGACCATGCGCCGCATACGCGCGAGGAAAAAGACAAACCCTATCCGCAAAGCCCGTCGGGCATGACCGGCGTGCAGACCCTGTTGCCGTTGATGCTCGATGCGGTGAACGGCGGGAAATTGTCGCTGCAGCGTCTTGTCGAGCTGACATCGGACGGCCCGCGCCGCTTGTACGACATCAAAGGCAAGGGCCGCATCGCCGAAGGTTATGATGCCGACTTCAGCGTCGTTGATATGAAGCGCCGCCAGACGATCACGAATGACTGGATCGCTTCGAAGTGCGGCTGGACACCGTATGATGGCATGAAAGTGATGGGCTGGGTAACCGGTACTGTCATCCGCGGCAAGCGCGTGATGTGGGAAGGTGAAATTCTCCACCGTGGCGACGGCAAACCCGTGCAATTCCGGTAGCATAGTCCAAGCTACGCGCTTATAAATCATCACATGCTTCTTTTGCACTGGCCTCAAATTCTTGCAGGCATTTTTATCGGCATCCTGATGAGTGCGCCGATCGGGCCAGTGAATTTCCTGTCTTTTCATCGCACGCTGCATCGCGGCCTGCTGGCCGGATGGATGGTCGGCGCAGGGGCGGCACTGGGCGATGCGATTTTTGCTGTCGCCGCCGTTTCAGGCATCAAATTCGCCAGTGCTTTCATCGAGGAAAATCTTGGTCTTCTGCAACTGGTCGGCGGTCTGCTGATTATCGGTTTCGGGATTTATTTGTTGAGGCACAAGCCTGCCAAGAACGCCACACTCAAAGGCAAACAGAAAATCTGGCGCGGATTCCTGTCAGGTTTTGCGTTGACAATCACCAACCCGGGAAATTTTTTCGGTTTCATAGCGATGTTCTCCGGCCTCACCGATATCATCACGCAGGAAGAATCTTTCTTTCATGGATTCAGCCTTGTCGTCGGCGTAATGACAGGCGCGCTGGCATGGTGGAGTTTCTTCGCCGCGCTCACCTACCGTTTCCGCAGCAAGATGACGCAGAGCCTGTTGATGCGCATCAACAGGATTGCAGGGATACTTATCCTTGCGGCAGGATTTTTACTGATCGGACGTTATGCGATTGATTTTTTACCGGTATTTACTGGCGCGTAGCGTGAATGGAGTATTCGCCGTTGTGAACACGCGGGGCGAGATTTTTCAACAAGCCTTCGACATAGTTTTCGCCTTTGAGAGCGACCAGTTCTTTCAGTGCTGCCTCGAGCGCCGCTTCCGCGATATAGTCCGGATCCAGCCCGTTTGAAACGGCTTCGATCCATGCACCTGTGAGATAGCTCAGAGCCAGTTGCCGCTGTTCTTGCGCGCGGTCTTCTTCTTTTTGGTTATGCCACGTAAAATTCATTTCGTATTGCCCTGCTATGTCTTGTTTTTTCAGCATATCAAGCCGGTTAGGTGGCGCTACCTATTCCTTAACGTAAGGTTAACGCGTTCCTTAAGCTTGCATCTATTTCAAATGGCAGAGAAAATGAGCCAGCATTTTCAACGATGTGCAGGATCAAAGCGTAATTTAAAAAGGCCGGATTTAGTCGGTAAATCGGGATGTCAGGTCACGCGCAAGGCGGATGCCTTCTTCACGATAACGTTTTCCGGCGAGGTTTGCTGCTGCTGTGCAGCGGCGATAATTTTCCGAAAAACCACGATAGGCATTGTTGAAAGCGCCGATCATACGATCGCGCCGTTCAGGCGACGGATTTTCCGCATCGAGAAGTTGCAGCATCAGTTCGCGCCACTCCTGTTTTTCATTCGCAACGCAAAGCGGGCGCAGGTAATGCAGCGCGCCCAAGATTTCGCTGAGGCGTTCGAGGCGCGACTGGTAGGGCGGATCTGTCAGCGAAGCGGCAGGTGCAGCTTCGAGGGCCGCTTTCGGCTTCGGCGGTGCTTTTGGTTTCGGCGCGGCTTGTTGCGGCGGTTCGGTGAAGAAGAACTGCGCCGATGCGTGAGACGTGAAAATAAACATCATCAACATGGCCGCGCACAGGCAGCTGAATTTGGGTGTGATGGCGAAACGGGTCATGCCTTGTCCTTAGCTAACTTGTCCCAGCAGGCGCGCGCATATTTTTCAAGCCCCTCTGTAGCGGAAAGCGCGGGAATTTCATCAAGACTAACCCAGCGGACAGCTTGCGCATCGTCGGCGGCAACAGCTTCAGCCGTTTCGGCATGGCAGGTGAACAGCGATAAAACGATATGATGCGTCACGATTTCGTTCTGCTGCAGAATGATTTCGACCGGGCGCACGAAGACAAGCCCTTTGGCTTTCAGGCCGGTCTCTTCAAGAAGTTCGCGCTTTGCAGCATCTTCCAGTCTCTCGCCGGTTTTCACCTTGCCGCCGGGGAAGCTCCACGTGCCGATGAACGGCGGCTTGCCGCGCTGCACCAGCAGAACCTGATTGTTTTTCCA
>JAZKID010000072.1:30799-31611 GCA_040385045.1 Pseudomonadota bacterium
CGCCGACAACCGGTTTGGCAAAGGAATGCAGTTCGGCCATTACACAACCTTGCCGGGGTTGATGAGATTATGCGGATCGAGCGCTTTCTTGATCGTGCGCATCAGGTCCATTTCCACTTGCGATTTCGTTTCTGCAATCAGTCCGCGCTTCATGAAGCCGACGCCGTGCTCGGCGGCGATCGAGCCGCCAAAACGGAGCACGATCTGGTGCAATGGATCGGCAATCTCGTCCCAGCGGGCGAGATAATCTTTTTTATTCATGCTCACAGGCTGGCAGATATCATAATGAATGTTGCCGTCGCCAAGGTGCCCGAACGGAATGGGCCGCGCGCCGGAGCAGATGCGCTCCACCGTTTCCGCCGCCTGCGATAGAAATTCCGGTATGCGCGCGAGAGGTACCGAGACATCAAGTTTAACGGATCCGCCTTCTTCGCGCTGTGCTTCGGATACGGCTTCACGCAAATACCAAAAATCTTTTCGTTGCTGGCGCGTTTCGGCAATCGCTGCATCAGTGATAATGCCTTGTTCAAGTCCGGCCGCGAGGCACAGGTTAAGCGTTTCGCGCAGATCGGCTTCCTTACCGGCGGCGAGTTCGATGATAACATACCAGGATGACGGATTTGCCAGCGGGCGCCGCGTGCCGGATATATGTTTCAGTACCATTTGCAGCCCTGATTCCGGCATCAGTTCGCAGCGCGACAGCTGTTGCGAAAAACGGTCTTGCAGAAGATTGACCAGTGCCAGCGCGCTTTGTGTATCCGGCACGGCGATGAAAGCCGTTTCCATCACATCCGGAAGTGGGAAAAGTTTAA
>JAZKID010000072.1:31621-35889 GCA_040385045.1 Pseudomonadota bacterium
GTAGAGCTTGAGCGTCAGCGAGGTGATGATGCCGAGCGTGCCTTCCGCGCCGATGAACAGCTGCTTCAGATCGTAACCGCTGTTGTCCTTGCGCAAAACGCGCAGTCCGTCCCAGATGCGGCCATCCGGCAACACGACTTCAAGGCCGAAGACAAGGCTGCGCATCATGCCATAAAGGAGCGCGTTCATGCCGCCGGCATTGGTCGACACCGTGCCGCCAATCTCGCATGAGCCTTCGGAGGCCAGCGATAGCGCGAACAAGCGGTTGGCTTTTTCAGCCTCTTCCTGCGCTGTCTGCACGGTGACGCCCGCTTCCGCGATCATGGAAAAACCTGCCGCATCCATTTTGCGGATCTTGTTCATGCGCGAGAGCGACAGCAGCACGGCATTCTCATCCATGCTCACCTGTCCGCCGACAAGGCCGGTATTGCCGCCTTGCGGCACGATGGCAATTTTGTTTGCGGCGCAGAGTTTGACGATGTCTGAAACCTGTTGCGTCGTTTCGGGCCGCACCACAACCTGCGCCTTGCCTTCATATAAATTGCGCCACTCGCGATTATATTTCAACGTGTCGGCGGGATCGGTGAGCACATAAGCGTCGCCAACGATCTTTTTGAGGCTGTTGATGAAATCTGTATTCATTGTCCTGAGCCGATGGCGGCGCGCTGCAAACGATCGTTGATCGCCGCGCCAAGCCCAGTTTCAGGGATCGGCATCACCGCAATCACTTTCGCGTTCAGCCTATCAAGCGTGCGCAGATGCGCAAAGAGATTTGCCGCCGCTTCAACAGGATCGGCACTTGCAGACAGGTTCAGAACTTCGCGCGCGCCTTGCAAAGGTGTGCCGAAGGCCAGCAGGGCTTCATCTGCATCGATCTGCGTCGCATTCAGGCGCAATTTTGTGTGCGTGGCATAATGTGCGCTGAGCTGGCCGGGCGCGGACGGGTTCTGCGGATCGTGCAGGATTTTTATCTGTAATTTTTGGCCAAGCACGCCTTCAATTTGCTGTGCTGTGATCGCACCTGCTCTTAAAAGTACGGGCTGGTCTGTCACATCAATGATCGTGCTCTCGACACCGTACTGTGTTGCGCCGCCATCGAGGATGAGATTGATCTTGTCACCGAAATCCGCCGCGACATGTTGTGCGCTGGTAGCTGACACATGACCGGAGATATTTGCGCTTGGTGCGACAAGCACGCCGCCGAATTCCTTCAGCACGGCCTGCATCACCGGATGGGCGGGAATACGGATAGCGATGGTATCAAGTCCCGCGCGGGCGAGATCGCACACCGCGTCGCCTAGATAAGGCAGCACCAGCGTCAGCGGCCCCGGCCAGAAAGCTTCCGTCAGCTTCAGGGCGTCTTTGCTGTAAAGAGCCAGCTTGAACGCTTGCTCAAAATCTGCGACATGCGCGATCAGCGGGTTGAATTGCGGGCGGCCCTTCGCGGCATAAATTTTTGCAACCGCCTCGGGTTTTGATGCGTCGGCGGCGAGGCCATAGACGGTTTCTGTTGGCAGTGCCGCAAGTCTGCCTGCGCGCAGAATATCCACCGCGCCGGCAATCCCTTTTCTATCTGCTGCAACCATCTGTTCCATGTTGCGTTTCTCCGCTTTTATACACTGGCGCGCAAGGCCGCCGTGACATAAAAAGAAAACAGGAATCGCGGAGACAGCATGGCTTACACGGCACCTTTCAATGACATTCACGCGGCGCTGGCCGAAGCAGGATTACAGCAGGGCATCGACAGCGGCCTCTATGTCGAGCTGACGCCGGACTTGGCCGAAGCCGTGATTGGCGAGGCGGGTAAGTTTGCTGAGGCGCGTCTCAATCCGCTTTATCGTATCGGCGACGAGGTCGGCGCGGTCTTGAAAGGTGAGCGTGTCACGTTGCCGCAAGGCTGGGCGGAGGCTTACCGCGACTGGTGCGCGGCAGGCTGGAACGCGCTGCCGTGCCCGGCCGATTTTGGCGGGCAAAATCTGCCCGCGCTCATCAACGCCGCCTGCACCGAAATATGGAACGGCGCCAACATGGCGTTCGGCCTTTGCCCGATGCTGACGGTGAGCGGCATCGACGCGCTGCACACGCACGGCACGGACGAACTCAAGAAAATCTATCTCGAAAAACTGATTTCCGGCATGTGGACCGGTTCGATGCAGCTGACCGAGCCGCAGGCGGGATCCGATCTCGCACAAATCCGTATGCGCGCCGATAAACAAAGCGACAGTACTTACAAACTGTTCGGTACGAAAATTTTCATCACCTATGGCGAACATGAAATGACGGATAATATCGTCCATTTCATTCTGGCGCGCACATCAGATGACGGCATCAAGGGCCTGTCGCTGTTTCTTGCGCCGAAGTTCATGGTGAACAAAGACGGCAGCCTCGGCGCCCGCAACGATATCAACGCCGTCGGTCTGGAGCATAAGCTCGGCATCAATGCCTCGCCGACCTGCACAATGACGTGCGGCGATCATGGCGGCGCTGTCGCTTATCTTGTCGGCGAAGAAGGGCGCGGCATACAGTGCATGTTCACGATGATGAACAGTGCGCGCCTTGGCGTTGGACTTCAGGGTGTCGGCATGGCCGAAGCGGCGATGCAGCACGCCATGAATTATGCGAATGAACGCAAACAGGGCAAAGCCGGACAAGACGGCAGCGCGCCGATTGTCGCGCATGCCGATGTGAAGCGCATGCTTCTGGAGATGAAATCGAAAATTCAGGCCGCGCGCCTGATCTGTTACATGACGGCCGCTTCGCTTGATCGCGGCAAGCTTGGCAAGGATATGAAAGCGGCGGAACGCGCCGCTCTGCTGACGCCGCTGGCAAAAGCGTTCAGCACTGATATTGCCAACGAGGTCGCTTCACTCGGTATTCAGGTGCATGGCGGCATGGGGTTCATCGAGGAAACGGGCGCGGCGCAGTTTTTCCGCGATGCACGCATTGCTGCGATTTATGAAGGCACCAACGGCATTCAGGCGAACGATCTTGTCGGCCGCAAACTGCCGATGAATGACGGCGCCGCGATGCGAGACGAAATTGCGCTTATCCGCGATACGGCAAAAAAAGTTTCCGAACTGAATTCGCAGAATTTTGGCAGAACGGCGCAGCGCCTGCAGGAAACGGCTGATGCACTTGAAGATGCAAGCACATGGCTGCTGCAAACATTGAAAACGGATCAGCAGGCGGCTCTGGCAGGGGCAGTGTCTTATCTGCGTCTGGCATCACTCGGCATCGGCGGTGCCGCGCTGGCGCGTGTAGCGCTGAACAGCGACCGTGCGCAAAATCCGCTACCTGTCCAGCTCGCTCGCTATTTCGCTGAACAGCAGCTCAGTGCGGCAAAAGGACTGGCGCTGGCGATCATAGAAGGCGGCGAAAGCGTCACGGCAACTGCGCTCGATGCGGCGTGAATGACAACACTTTACATCACGCATCCCGTTTTTCTCCTGCATGAAACGCCGCAGGGGCATCCCGAACGCGCCGACCGCCTGCGCGCCATCGAACAGGCGCTGGAAGGCGAAGATTTTGATGCGCTGAAACGCGAGCACGCCAAGCCTGCACCGCTGGAAATTTGTGAACTCGCGCACTTTCCTGAACACATTTATCATATTCATGATCATGCGGGCACGCAGGAATTATTCATGCTTGATGCTGATACCTGCATGGGGCCGCACAGCTATGATGCCGCGCTACATGCCGTTGGCGCAGCGCTTCGCGCTGTCGATGCGGTTGTGAACCACGAAGCGCAAAACGCGTTTTGCGCTGTGCGCCCGCCCGGTCATCACGCCGAGCGCAATAAAGCGATGGGGTTCTGCCTGTTCAGCACGGCGGCAATTGCAGCGCGTTATACGCAGCATATTCACGGCCTTAAAAAAGTGGCGATTGTCGATTTCGATGTGCATCACGGCAACGGCACTCAAGATGTTTTCTTGGAAGACCCCAGCGTCTTTTATGCCTCGTCGCATCAATCGCCGTGCTACCCCGGCACGGGGGCCGAACATGAAACCGGAATGGGCAATATTCTGAATGTGACTTTGCCGCCGGGTGCGGGCGGGAAAGAGTTCCGCGCCGCCTACACGCAGCGCATCTTACCGGCGCTCGATGCTTTTCAGCCTGAACTGTTGATCATTTCCGCCGGTTTCGATGCCCATTGGCGCGACCCTCTGGCGCAGATGGAGCTGCATGAGGATGATTTCGCCTGGGTGACACGAGAATTGAAAAACATCGCGGACAAGCATTCACAAGGCGGTGTGGTTTCCTTGCTGGAA
>JAZKID010000073.1:0-20274 GCA_040385045.1 Pseudomonadota bacterium
ATTGTCGGTCTGCTTCTTGCCGGCGGCATTCTGCTGCTGTGGGTGTCATGGAAAATGTGGCGCGAACTGCATGACCAGCGGAAAGCCGAGGCCGAAGCGCTGCAAGATCTGGAGCAAAAAGATGCGCCGCGTAAAACGCTGCGTCAGGCTGCAACGCAAATTATTCTCGCCGATGTTTCGATGTCGCTCGATAACGTGCTGGCCGTTGCCGGTGCCGCGCGCGAACATCCTTACATTCTCATCGTCGGTCTCGCACTTTCCATCGCCATGATGGCATTCGCGGCAAGTTTCATCGCTAAGCTGCTGAACCGTCATCGCTGGATCGCCTATGTCGGCCTTGCCATTATTTTTTATGTTTCGCTGGAAATGATTTACCGCGGCACGCTGGAAGTCTGGCCGAACCTCTTCACCTCCTGAAATCCATGCGCACCATCATCGAACCTTTTCGTATTAAGATGACCGAGCCGCTCGGCATCACAACGCGGGCCGAACGCGTGAAAAAACTGAAGGCTGCCCACAACAACGTCTTCCTGATCGACGCAAAAGACATCACCATCGACCTGCTCACCGACAGCGGCACGGGCGCGATGTCGAGCGCGCAATGGGCCGCGTTGATGATGGGCGACGAAAGCTATGCGGGCAGCAATTCCTGGCATCATTTTGAAGATACCCTGAAAAAAATCACCGGCCTCAAACATATTTTCCCGACACATCAAGGCCGTGCCGCGGAGCGCATTTTAAGCCAGACGCGGCTGAAGCCCGGCCATATCGTGCCGAACAACAGCCACTTCGACACGACGCGTGCGAATGTGGAATTCGTTGGTGCGATTGCACAGGACTTGCCCTCGCCCGCGGCGCGCGACCTGTATTCCGACAAGCCCTTCAAGGGCGACATGGATACCGAAAAACTTGAAAAGCTGATCAAGGACAAGGGCGCGAAAAATATTCCCTTCGGCATGATCACGGTGACCAATAACACCGGAGGCGGGCAGCCGGTCTCGATGAAAAACATCGCTGCAGTAAAAAAGATTTTAAAAAAGCATGGCATTCCGCTCGTCATCGACTGCTGCCGTTTTGCCGAGAATGCCTATTTCATCAAGCGTTATGAAAAAGGTTACGCCAGCAAAACACTTTTGCAGATCGCGCAGGAAATGTTTTCCTACGCCGATGCCGCCACCATGAGCGCGAAAAAAGACGGGCTTGCCAATATCGGCGGCTTCCTCGCTTGCAACAATGACAAATGGGCGGAAGATTTCCGCAACCTTCTCATTCTCACTGAAGGCTTCCCGACTTATGGCGGCCTTGCAGGGCGCGATCTTGAAGCCATCGCCGTTGGTCTGCAGGAAGCGCTCGATTACGATTATCAAAACTACCGCCACGCCACGGTGCAGTATATGGCCGACCACCTCATTGAAATCGGCATCCCGATTGTACGCCCCGCCGGCGGGCATGCCGTGTTTATCGACGCCGCGGGTTTTTGCCCGCATCTCAAGCCGCAACAATTTCCGGGCATCGGCCTCGTCAATGCCATGTATCTTGAAGGCGGCATTCGCTCCGTTGAACTTGGCAGCGTCATGTTCGGCAAGCGCGACAAGGATGGAGCCGAAATCTCCGCGCCGCGGGAACTGGTGCGCCTCGCCTTTCCACGCCGCGTTTATACGCAAAGCCATTTCGATTACGTGATCGAGGTATTGCGCGATATTTATCAAGCCCGCAAAAAGATCCCGGCGCACAAGATTACCAAGCAGGCGCCATTTCTGCGCCATTTCACCGCGCATTTTGCTTCCGTCTAAAACGGAACAATTCGCCCTTCTCCATGTTTATTCTGTGAAAATGGAGGTTCAAACATGCGTGGCATTCTTTTGTGGCTGATCGGCATCCCGATCCCGGTGATTATTCTTCTCTGGCTCTTTGGTGTCCTGCACTAAATAAAAAATCTCAAAAATTTTATAGGCTTTGCCTTAGCGCTTCAGCGCAGGGCAAAGCCTAATTTTTTCAAGACGTCGCGAAGCACATCGCGGCCATCAAGCGCTTTGGCGTCTTTCAGTCGTGCTGCAACGCGGTCTGTCCAGTCGATGGTTTTCATATTCTGTTCTTGCTGGAAATCGCGATGCGACGCATTGAACGTCTCAACAGCCTGTTGCTCGGCATCGGTTTTATATTCTTCAAAATGCAAAACGGCTTCCTGCGGCAAACGCGGGCGAACGGATGCCGGTTTTGCCGGATCAGGGACGCCGACCGCCATGCCGAACACACCGAAAACATTCGGCGGCAATTTTAAAACTTCTGCAACGCCGAGCGGATCATCGCGCAGCGCGCCGACATAACAAATACCAAGCCCCATCGATTCCGCTGCGATTGCTGCGTTCTGCGCCGCAAGTGCCGCGTCGATGACAGCGAGCAGGAAAGCTTCAAGATAATCGGCGCCTTCCAGCGACCGCTCCCCTGCAACACGGCGCACGCGCGACAGGTCTGCGCACCAGGCCAGAAACAGCGGCGCGGCGCCGATAAATTTCTGGTTGCCGCACAAAACCATCATGCGCGCTTTTTGCGCTTCGTCACGAACGGCCACCACGCTCCAGGCCTGCAGATTGGAAGATGTGGCCGCCGATTGCGCGGCGGCGATGATTTTTCTCAAATCGTCATCGGCAATTTTCTGCGCTATGAAACCCCGCACAGAACGATGCGAAAGAAGCGTTTCCAAAACAGCGTTCAAAGGTGCATCGATTGGCGGCGCGCCATGACGATAGCGCGCCTTGAAAAGTTTCTGTGTATTTTCGGAATCAGCGGCAAAGCTCATGCGGCCTCTATAACAAAAAAGCCGCCCGAAAAGAGCGGCTTTTTATTTTGGTTGCGGGGGCCAGATTTGAACTGACGACCTTCAGGTTATGAGCCTGACGAGCTACCGGGCTGCTCCACCCCGCGATAACCATTCAATTCCGGACAAGCGCCCGGTAGCTCCTTTTGATTTTTGTTCCGCTTTCGCTTCACAAATGCGGGCTGCTCCACCCCGCGATAATCATTTAAATTCTTTGACCTCTACAGGGCTGCTTCCGCCTTCGCTCAGGCTTCAGCGGACAAGCTACCCCGCGACATGCGATGAATTTAAAAAGGCGCGAAGAACCTCGCGCCTTGCAGTCTATGTAGCAACTGGCGCGGGTTTTGAGAAGGGCCTATCGCCAAATAAATTTTTTTCGAAAAAGCTCACTTTTAAAGGGATTTGGCATTCTTAGCTTTAGAAAGTAGCACAGCCGCATATGCTTTTTCCGTTGCGCTTCACCGCAAACCGCCGTAACGAAAGCAAACTCACAAAAGATATGGATTTTGATATGCGCTTTTCGATCCGCTGGCTCCTCGCCATCGCCCTGTTTGCCCTGATTGCCGGTCTGACAGCTGCGGCACCGCAGCTTTTCGCCAAAGATGCCAGACAGACGGTTGTCATCGAACAGGCTTGGTCGCGCGCGACGCCGGATGGCGCACGCGTTGCTGCCGGCTATCTGAAAATCAAAAATACTGGCACGGAAAACGATACCCTGCTCCGCGTTACATCATCTGCTTCGGCAGAGGCACAGATTCATGAGATGAGCATGGATAATGGCCTCATGAAAATGCGCGCGCTTCCAACAACTGGCCTCGAAATCAAACCCGGTGAAACGATGGAACTGAAACCGGGCGGCATGCATATCATGTTCATGAATATCGGAGCGCCGCTGAAGCAGGATACGAGCGTCGATGCCGTGCTGACATTTGCCAAGGCGGGCGATGTCAAAGTGAAATTTGCCGTCGGTATCGTGGGCGCAACAAGCGCGCCGCAACCGACACACTAATTTTGAAAAAGAAAATCAGACCGCAGCAGCTTGGCCTCGCCGCGCTGACGGCCGTTGTTGCGCTTGGCGTGATGCTGTCGCTGCCGATGTTCAAAGCCGCGCACCAGCTGACACCAATCAGTGGTCTTGGCGGACCCTTTACTCTAACGAACCAAATGGGCGAACGCGTCAGCGACAAAACATTTCTCGGCAGACCGACGCTTTATTTCTTCGGCTTCACGCATTGCCCTGATGTCTGCCCGACGACGCTGCTGGAGCTTTCGCAGATCGTCAAAGAATTCGGCAAGGACCGCCTGAACGCCGTCTTTATCAGTGTCGATCCGGCGCGCGATACGCCGAACGTGCTGAGAAATTACCTGCAATCTTTCGAGGGCGTTACCGGCCTTACGGGCAGTCCTGCAGAGATTGAAAGCGTCATCAAGGCGTTTCATGTTTATGCGAAGAAGCAGGAGCCTTCCAGCAGCAAGGTGTATAATGTCGACCATACCGCTTCCGTTTTCGCCGCGAATGCCAAGGGCGACATCGTGATGACAATCGGCTATGGCGAAGCGCCGGACATGATCAAGGAAAAAATCAATCGCCTGCTGAACAACTGATCATGACCGATATGAGCCCCTCATCTCAACCCAACAATCTCTACTTCGCGCTCTGGCGCTGGCATTTTTATGCCGGGCTGATCGCCCTGCCGTTCATGATTTCGCTGAGCATTACAGGCGCGCTGTATCTTTTCAAAGACGAGATTAACAGCACGTTTTTTGCCAAACGCAATATTGTCATGGCAGCAGGCGCGATGCTGCCGCCTTCGGCAATTGTTGCAAAAGCGGAAGCCGCTTTTCCGCAAAGTCATGCTTTAAGTTTCAATGAACCTGCCAGCGAGACATCGTCCGCAAATGTAATCATTGCGACACAGCAAGATAAGCAGATTGTCTGGCTTGACCCTTATTCTGGGCAGGTTCTTGACAGTGTTCCGCGCAACAGGGAATTTTTTACCGTCGTCAAACATCTTCATAGTCTCGACTTCTTTGGCGACATCGCAAATATGCTGATCGAAATCGTTGCGGGTTTCGCACTCGTTCTCGTCGTGACAGGTTTTTACCTGTGGTGGCCGCGCGGCCAGCGCGGCGGCGTGATGAGCGTGCGCGGCACGGCAGGCAAACGCGTGTTCTGGCGCGACATCCATGCCGTTTCAGGCGCAATTGCCGGCGCGCTGATTTTCTTTCTCGCCATCACCGGCATGCCATGGTCGGGTTATTGGGGCGAAAAGACGCATGCCCTCGCCGACAAGGCAGGCATGGGTTATCCGCAGGGCATGTGGGACAATGTGCCGAATTCCGACATGCACGCGAACCACATGATGGACAAGGTCGGCTGGACATTGTCGACTTCGCCTGTTCCGCAATCGCCATCGCATTCCGGTGCATCGCTCAATATCGACGATGCCTATAAAATCGCACGCGGCAGCGGCATGGCGCGCGGCTTTCAACTCAACCTGCCGAAAGATGCGGAAGGTGTTTTCACAGCTTCGGTCTTTCCTGATGATCTGAGTCAACAGCGCCTTCTTCATATCGATCAATATACGGGCCAGAAACTCGTCGACGTCGGCTTCAAGGATTATGGCGCTGCTGCCAAGACGATCGAGTTCGGCATCAATGTCCACATGGGGCAGGAATGGGGACGCCTGAATCAGCTTCTGATGCTGCTGACTTGTTTTGCGATCCTGCTCTCGTCGGTCACGGCCGCGATTATGTGGTGGAAACGCCGTCCGCAAGGTCGCCTCGGCGTGCCACCGCAGCCGCACGATAAAAAGATTTATCGCACACTTCTCATTGTTATGCTTATTTTCGGTTGCGCCTTTCCACTGACGGGCCTCGCAATCCTTCTCATGCTTGGTTTTGATCTTCTGCTGGTTCGCCATATTCCGCTTTTGCGAAAAGCTTTTTCCTGACAAGGGGAAAAAGCAGGCGCGCAAGCCTTGCATGCTGCGCCTGCAATCGGTCATATAGAGTCTTCGTCTAAGGAGGCCGCCCGCAGATGCCGCACGATACGCCACTCATCACGACGATCGTCTTCGGCCTCAGTCTGGCTTTCGTGCTTGGCGCCATCGCACACCGCTTCCGCCTGCCGCCGCTTGTGGGCTACCTGCTTGCCGGTGTGCTTGTCGGCCCCTATACACCCGGCTTTATCGCCGACAGACAGCTGGCGCCTGAGCTCGCCGAGCTGGGCGTCATTCTTCTCATGTTCGGCGTCGGCCTGCATTTCTCGCTGAAAGATCTGCTGTCGGTGCGCAGGATTGCGGTTCCCGGCGCGCTTTTGCAAATCATCGTCATCACGCTTCTCGGCCTTGGCCTTGGCATGCTGCTCGGCTGGCCTGTCACGGCCGGCCTGATTTTCGGTCTCGCGCTTTCCGTTGCGAGTACGGTCGTTCTGCTGCGCGCACTGCAGGAACGGCGTATCGTCGATACCGAACGCGGGCGCATCGCCGTCGGCTGGCTGATCGTCGAAGATCTGGCAATGGTGCTGGCGCTCGTCCTCCTGCCCGCGCTCGCCAACATCATCAATGGCGGCGACAGCCAAGTCTATACGGATCCCATCGTTGCAAAACTGAATCTCGGCGTCATGGGCGCGCTTGGCTTTACACTTTTGAAGCTCGCCGGCTTTCTCGGCTTCATGCTCGTCGTCGGGCGGCGGGTTATTCCGTGGATTTTGCATGAAATGGCGCATACCGGTTCGCGCGAGCTGTTCCGCCTCGCCGTTCTCGTCATCGCGCTGGGCTGCGCGTTCGGCGCTGCCGAACTTTTCGGCGTTTCGCTGGCGCTCGGCGCGTTTTTTGCCGGCATGATCCTGAGCGAGTCTCAGCTGAGCCAGCGCGCTGCGCAGGAATCGCTGCCGCTACGCGATGCATTCGCCGTTCTGTTTTTCGTCTCCGTCGGCATGCTGTTCAACCCCGGCAACCTGATCGACGACCCGCTGCCCATTCTGGCGACGCTGTTTATCATTATCGTCGCGAAGGCTGTCGTCTCTTATGTCATCGTGCGGGTTTTTAAATATTCGAAAACGACGGCGCTGACCATCGCCGCGGGCCGTTCGCAGATCGGCGAGTTTTCTTTTATCCTTGCCGCGCTCGGGATCCAGCTGAAGCTTTTGCCCGAGCAGGCCCGCGATCTCATCCTCGCCGGGGCCATTCTTTCGATGATGCTGAACCCGCTCGTCTTCGCGATCAGCGATTATCTATCGAAACGAAAAGGTGACCCGGACATGGCAGCTGCCAGCGTCACGCCGAAAGAAATTTTGCAGAAGACAAAATTGCGCGATCATACCGTTCTTGTCGGCTATGGCCGCGTCGGCAGCCTGATCGGCCCAGCGCTGCGCTTTGCGCACATCCCGTTCATGGTGATCGAAGATACGAATGAGACTGTCACCAGCCTGCATGCCGAAGGGATTGAGGTGATCGCAGGGAATGCCGTGCGTCCTGAAGTCCTGCAGGCAGCCAATCTGGCGCACGCCGAACGCCTGATTGTCGCCATCCCTGATGCGTTCGAAGCCGGGCAGGTTGTCGAACAGGCGCGCGCTGCCAATGCCGGCCTTGAAATCATCGTCCGCTCGCATTCCGATGCCGAGGTCGATTACCTGCGCCGCCTCGGTGCGAACAATGTCATCATGGGCGAGCGCGAAATCGCCAGCGCGATCATCGCCCACATCCTTAAGAAAAATGATGCCGAGGATGAAGGAACGCTCCTTTCATAAAAAAACCGCCCTTCGTAAAGGGCGGTTTCCCAAGCTAAAAACTGAAGCGTAAAAATTAACGGCAGATGCGCTTTGTTGTCCACACCCAGCCGTGCTGGCGCCTGCTCCAATGTTTCGATTTCACAGTTTTGCAGCGCTCGTGCTTCATCATCATGTGATGATGCTTTGACATCCTACCGTGATTGTCGTGCATGCGCGCGGCGACAGGCTGCGCTGCGGCAACAGACATACCTGCGACGACGACGGCAGGCAGAAGGATCTGGAACAGTGTTTTCATGAAAAAGCCTCGTTGGGTTAAACCAGGAATCTGGCCACCGCAAACTTGCTTTTAATTATGGTTGAATCACGGCGCAAAAAAAGCATTCTCAGGAAAAATGCTTAATGCCCCCACGTGCGCTCCAGCACGTTGATCCAGTTGTCGCAGCAGATTTTGCGCAATGTTATTTCATCATACCCTGCGCGAGTGAAAGCCGCGGCAAGTCTCGGCAGGCCGGAAACATTTTTCAAATCGGAAGGAACAATGGCGCTGCCAAAATCCGAACCGAGACCGACCCCGTCGACACCCAGCCTGTCGATGAGATAATCAGCGTGACGGATAATATCCTCGATTTTCGCTTCCAGCAGGCGGCCGTCCTCGCGCAGAAAACATGTGATGAAATTAACGCCGACAAGCCCGCCGCTCTCTTTGATGGCGTCAAGCTGCCTGTCGGTCAGGTTGCGCGAATGCCTGCACAGAACATGCGGGTTCGAATGACTTGCGATCAAGGGTGCCTTGCTGATACGCGCGACATCCCAGAACCCTTTTTCATTGAGGTGGGAAAGATCGATGGCGATCTTCATCTCGTTGCATGCCTTGATCAGCGCGACACCTGCGTCCGTCAATCCTTCGCCCGTATCGGGATGGCCCGGAAAACGAAACGGCACGCCATGCGCGAAAAGTGTCGGGCGGCTCCAGACCGGTCCGAGCGAGCGCAGGCCCTTCTCGTAATATGTTTCCAGCATTTTCAGATCGCGGTCGATCGGCTCCGCGCCCTCGAAATGCAGAACGGCTGCGAAAACATTGTTGCTGATGCTGTCGCGAATATCGGCCGCACTGCGGCAAACACACACCGCGCCGTTCGACTTTGCGACAATATTATGAAGCAGGTCGATCATCACAACAGCGCGCTTCTGCGCATACTCAAGTTCTAATATCGGCGGCAGCGGCATATCATACGCCGCCGCTTCCATCGAATCGACGTCATCGTCATCCGGATGAGGCGATTCAATATAAACGGCGAACAAGCCGCCTTTCAGGCCAGCTGCGCGCGCGCGCGGCAAATCAAGATGTGAATCATCGTCGCCGTTCAGGAAACGCCGGACGCCGCCGTCGGCATCGCCCTTTTCGCCAAGCCAGTAAAGGATGTCGTTATGGCCGTCGAAAAACGGCGTCAGTGCGTCCGTCATTTTAAGATCGCTTATGCCGCGATCATGGTTTTGAAACCGCCCCAGAACATGCGCTTACCGTCGAACGGCATTTTTTTCATATCCATGTATTTCTTCATGCGCGGGTCCGCCATTACCTTTTTCATTACGCGGTCACGTTGCGCGCGCGATTTATAGGTCGCGTAGGAAAAGACAACGACCTCCCCTTTCTTCAGCTTCACGCTCTGCGGGAAAGAGGTCAGTTTGCCGGGTTTCACGTCGTCGGCAATCGCCTCGACATATTCCAGCGCGCCATGGTCCCGCCAGACCTTGCTGGCCAGCGTCGCCATCTTTTTGTAGGCGGCAAGGTTCTTTTTCGGTACCGGCAGTACAAATCCGTCAACATAAGTCATAAGCAACTCCCTGTTTTTAAGATGCTGGAACAACCCTTTAGCAGATAACTACCTAGGCGGTCGAGCGTTCCTTCAAAAGAGCCTTTTGCTTATCCGCAATTTCTATGGCATATAGAGGCTGATCGAATTTAGGCATTCGAGGTTTCGTGACGTTGCGCCGCTTTTCAAAGCGCTCTTCAGATGTTTCTCTCACTCCAAAAATCGACCGACCGCCATTATGCAATTCCGCATGACGGCATCTGAAAAAACTTTGAAAAAAGGAAATACGCATGTCCCAAGGCCAACAAAAAGGCACAGTCAAATGGTTCAACCCGACAAAGGGCTTCGGCTTCATTCAGCCGGACGAAGGCACGCAGGATGTGTTCGTACACATCAGCGCCGTTGAACAGGCTGGTATGCGCACACTGAACGAAGGCCAGAAAATTGCTTATGAGCTCGTCGAAGACAAGCGCAGCGGCAAGAAATCGGCCGGCAACCTTCAGGCTGCCTGAACCTAACTGAATTCAATGAAAAGCCCGGGTTCACCCGGGCTTTTTTATTTGTGCGCGAATAGCTTCAGTTCCGGTTCCGCAGGCGGATAAAAAAGTTTCCCGCCGCGTGCATCCGCTTTTGGCGAAAGCTGATGCTCTACTGCATTTCCCCCGCCAAGAATATGTTCGACAAGAAAGCCGCGCACGGTCAACGCGTCGGCGATGAGTGAGCGGTGGCAATCGGCAGGTTTTGCTTCCGCGCACATGATGCAGATGCGGGACTGCTTGCTTAAAGACATCAGCCTATCAAGTTCTTCATCGAAAAAGCCTGTTTGCATATAATCTGCAAAACCGCGGAAGCCGCGCTCGAGTCCTGTATTCAATGAATCCTGATTTTCTGCGCGGCGGCCGCCGAGGCCTTTCATCGCAACATAAACAATGCTTTGGGTTTTCAGCGATTGCTCGAGGTTACGGGCATTGAACTGCGTATTAAAGCGCGACGCCGGAATGGCACGGACATCAACGAGCGTTTCGATCTGGAAAGCATTCAGCATGTTCAGGAACACGTCAATTGGCCGTGTCGAATGACCGATCGTAAAAAGTATCATGTTTTGCATGGGTGCCATGCTGCCCTCGAAATGCCACAAACAGCAAGCATATTGATGAAATCAGTTTAGCGGAAAACGCTTTTTAAAAGCGCGTGACCACGGATGTACTGGCACGGTTTTTAAAAATGCCCGCTTGGAGGAGCTCGGACTTTGAAAAAGGTTCGGGCTTTTTTCTTTTAAAGCGCGCCTTTTTTCACCACGTCCAGCACGTTGTCCGGAACCTGTATGTCGGTGCGCGAAAGCGAATCCGTCACCGGCGCCTGCGGAACGAGCAGATAAGGGATTGTCCCGGACCACACCGGATGATCAAGATCTTTTTCCAGATCGAGCGGCGTGCCTTTACGCGATTTACCTGAAATTTTAGTCAGCGGCACTTGCAGGATCATCGTCTCCAGAAGTTCCTGCTTGGTCGGCTGGCGTGTGCTGCCCCAGCGGCCCGGCACATATTTGTCGGAAATCATTTTCAGAACAGAAATTTTCTCGCGCACGTCGGAAACCGGCGTCGCAGAACCGAAAACACAGACCGAGCGATAATTCATCGTCTGGCTGTAGCCGGCTTTTGCCAGCACAAGACCATCGAACAATGTTGCCGAAATGCAAAGCGGCGCGCCGCTGCCCAAGGCAGACATAAAACGCCCATCGCCGTAAGCATGCAAAAAGAGATGCGTGTCGTTATTCACGAACGCCATCGGGATGATAATCGGGAAATCATTCTCGACGAAAGCGACATTGCAAAACGGCGTTGCTTCCAGAAATGATCTGAGCGTGGCCGGATCGTCGATCGTCATGTGCGGCTGACGCGTTACTTTTGTGCTGGGGCTTGTTGTCATACTCTTGTCCGCCTGATTGCTTTATTTATAATAGCTTATGCCCGTAAAAAGCCAATATCAGCAAGCTTTTTGGCGCCTGATGAGCAAGGCGGATATCAAGCCCGCGCATACTATTTCCTGCTCAGTTCACAGCGCTTATCCTGAAGACCTTGCCTGCTTTGAGGAAAAATTCCGGCTTTTCCCGCACGGTTGTTTTGTGCTCGAAACAGGCCTTGGAATAAGCGGTTACGGCCTGTCGCATGCTTGGGACTTGCAACCGCCACCTCAGCTCAACGCGCTTATCGGCGCTTTGCCAATGCAGGGTAACACTTATTTCATCCACGACCTGACGTTGACGGAAGCTTGCCGCGGGAACGGGTTTGCAGGTTTGTTTATTGAAAAGATCATCACGCTCGCATCATCGCTCGGCAAGACATCGGTCTCGCTTGTCAGCGTCGGTGAAAATGAGAATTTCTGGCGGCGCTACGATTTTCATGCAACGCCGGATCAGAAGTTTCAGAATGCCGCACGCAGCGGTGGATATGGTGTAGATGCCGTGCACATGACAAGGGAAATTGGATCAGGTCATAAAAGATAAAAATCAGGGCTGAAATTGCATTCTCTCACTGATTGCATCGCGGCATTTCCTTGCTTTTCTTGGGTATTTCTGTTAATTATCACCATCGACTTTAGGCTTAAGACCTAGCTTTTTGCGGCACTGCCGCCTGATCCTTTCTCTTCACCCAAAAAATCGAAATGAATGCGCGCAAATATTTCGCGTTGCAAAAATTTATGAAAGACCGTGATGACCAGTCCGCAACCAACGATCAGTGCACAGCCTTTGCCTGCAAAAAAACTGAAGGGTCAACCCGTCGTTATGCTAAAGGAAGCAGAAAAAGGCGGCTATGACGTTCAGGTCGACCCGCGTGTCGGCGATGTGACCGAACGGCATACCTATCATTTTGAAACGGAAGCACAGGCGCATGGCTGGATCCGTCAGAATATTGCGCGCTTTACGGCTTAAGTCTCATTCTTCAACAAATTATCTGACTGAGCTAAGCACTTCGTCGCCGGATTTCTCCCACATTGCGCTGCTGACAATGTCGCTTTTCATGGCCCAACTGATGAGGCATTACGAGACCGGCGCACATTATTGCCGATCATCGCGGATATATCCGAGGACCGCCAGTGGGAGGGAAAAACCATTGCCATATTACCAACGCACCATTTTCATCTTCACTATATAAATCTTCATAATCATCATTGTGCCTATCTGACTTTGTGTAAAAGAAATTATGCTCGGTTGGCGTAATAGATAGATAATCATAGAAGGCAGTACTTTTTGGAAAGATTAACTCATCCTTTTTAAGGATCTCGGCGCTTCTCGATTTAACGGTATTTTCGATCGCACTAAAGGGCAGCTCCTTTGTGTTGTCGTCTGAATCTTTAGCTTTGTCATGCGTATGAACAAAATCTGCAGCATAAATACCAAACCCACTCAAGAGGCCGGTGATATTTTCAGCATCATCACCATTTTTAAGCGTCCCGTTTGTATAATAACCTTTTTTACGTCCGCGCGTAATGATGACAGTTTGATCAGCATCATTCTCTGTATATTTTTCTTTCCAATCCTTAAGTCTTCCATCGATAAATGTTTTGAACCCGTCCTTGTCGATTATTTTCCTGGTTTTCTGAGCCTCTCTCTGTAAGTTCGCTACCAGATTTATTGGACCAAAATAATTTTTATGAAAACCAAAAGAATACACATTCTCCTGCCTGTTTTGATTTCCATCTTTTTTCTCAAAAAAATCTATTTTAGCAGCAAGACTGAATTTTTCTTTTTTTGTTTTCGGCTTGAACTCCGCATCAGATTTTGGGGATTCTTTGACTGCGGCTTCAGTTTCAAAAAAACCTAGTCTGGGCACAAGGCTGAGTTTTTCTTTTTTATCTTTTGATTTAAAAAGCCTATCAAGACCCGCCTGACTGCTCCCTGCCTGGAATTCAAGTGGCGGCTGTGCCGTATTTGTTTTAGGTGATACAGAAACTTCAAAAAATTCAGGGATTTTCAACTTGGGTGTTTTTTTGTTTTGAGAATTTTTTATATTATCCTGAGCGGCGTCGAATTTCTTTTTCGCCTCGGAATCTTTTTTAGTCTTTTTTTCTGCGTCATTTTTTATATTATTGTTAAGCTTGCTGGATGTTGCTGGCTTCACTTGCGGCATAGGAACTCCATAAAATATGGCAAAAACTCAAATATGCTCAAAAATTAGGCCAAGCCTCTTTAGGAGTCAAAACAAAAAAGCTGCCATCGATTTCAGCAACTGTGAAAAAATTACCAGCGGTAGAATGGCGGCCAAAACCAGCCCCATGGCCTCGGAGTCCACGTTACTCTGTATTGCCAGGGATTCCACGTATGGTTGAACCAGGGATTCCAGCTGCGCCATGTCCAGGCGTTAGGACGCGGATTCCACCACAATGATTGGTTTCCCTGCCATAACGGCTTGCTGCGCAATGACAACGGATTTGAAAGAGTAAAATTGACAGGCTGGCGATAAAGTTGCGGCAGCGCGCCAACAGGGCTTACAGATGCTGGCATTGTTCACCTCCGGATATAAAAGATGATTGTTTAAACGTCCTCTTATAAAACAGGTTCCAGAAATCTGCGATCACTTTTGCACTGTATTGCACACAAGCATGACGTGCTGATTTTAGGGCTCAATTAAATGAAAGCTTGTTCTCTTCCAAACCCTTTTGCTAAACCGGAATGATCGCGCTTATGGAGAAAAGCAGGATGAATATTTCAACCTATCGTTGGATCATTGTCGCAGCTGGCGGCCTGCTCGGCTGTGTCGCCGTCGGCGCTATGTTTTCGCTGCCCGTTTTTCTTCTGCCTATTTCAAAAGAAACAGGCTGGTCGGTTGCAGGCGTCTCATCCGCAATGACGATCGGCTTTCTCGCGATGGCTTTTGCCAGCATGGCTTGGGGCGCGCTGTCGGACCGCATCGGCCCGCGCCTTGTCGTATTGACCGGCTCGATCATGCTGGCGGCCAGCATTGCACTCGCCAGCACGGCGACATCGTTGCTTCAGTTTCAGCTTTTGTTTGGTCTTCTCGTGGGCAGCTCGGTTGCTGCTATCTTTGCACCCGTGATGGCCTGCGTGACAGGATGGTTCGATACGCATCGCAGCCTTGCGGTCTCGCTCGTGTCCGCCGGCATGGGTATCGCACCACTGACCATGTCACCCTTCGCGGCATGGCTGATTTCACATTACGACTGGCGCACATCACTCCTGATCATTGCGGGTGTTGCCGCAGCAATCATGATCCCCACCGCCCTGCTGGTGCACCGCCCGCCTGTTTTGACGGATGACCGTATCGCAACGCAAGCACCCGAACCGCAGGCGGATATCACCATGCGCCAGGCGATTCAATCGCCGCAGTTCATTGTGCTGATGCTCACGAACTTTTTTTGCTGCGCCACCCATTCCGGTCCGATCTTTCATACCGTGAGTTACGCCGTCACCTGCGGCATCCCGATGGTCGCTGCCGTGACGATCTATTCACTCGAAGGCCTTGCCGGGATGGGCGGGCGCATCGCTTTCGGTTTGGCGGGGGACGCGTTCGGCGCCAAGCGCGTGCTTGTCACCGGGCTGTTGCTGCAATCGTTCGGCGCGCTCGCCTATATCTTTGTCAGCCAGCTGTTCGGTTTCTATGCGGTCGCCGCCGTGTTCGGTTTTATCTATGGCGGCATCATGCCGCTCTACGCCGTGCTCGCACGCGAAAATTTCCCGCTGCGCATGATGGGTACCGTCATCGGCGGCACCGCCATGGCCGGGGGCCTCGGCATGTCGCTCGGACCGCTGGCGGGCGGTCTGATTTTCGATCATTTCGGAAATTACATCTGGCTTTATGTCGGCTCGTTCGGCATGGGCCTTGGCGCATTCCTGATCGCAATGACGTTCAGGCCGTTCGAAAAGCCGCAAGCCGAAGCTGCGGCAGTCTGAACTTTCGCGCTTTTCAATTCTAAGAGGAACGAACCGGCGCGGCAGCCGTTGGCTAATGTGAATCAATCACAAGGAGAATTATAATGGGCCTGCTCGGCAGTTTATTCGGATCCCGCTCGCGCGGACTCTTTGGTTTCGGCGGAGGCCTCTTATCGAGTCCTCTGAAAATGGCACTTATTGCGTTTCTGGTTTCGCGCATGCGTAGCAAACAGACTTCTGGCACCGGCACAACCGCCATTGCCAGCCTGCTCAGCGGCGGCGGACTTGGCGCCCTGCTGCAGCAGTTTCAGAAAAGCGGCTATGGCGACGTCATCAAATCATGGATCGACAAAGGACAGAACCAGAAGATTGCGCCGGATCAGCTCGAGATGGCGCTTGGCGATGATACGGTCAGCACGCTTTCGAAGCAAACCGGCATGCCGAAAAACGGCCTTCTGGCCGAACTTGCGAAGCTTCTTCCCGGCGTAATCGACAAGCTTACGCCCGATGGACGTGTCCCTCATCAAGAGGCTAACCAGAACACGGCAGGCAAGATCGATAGAGATATTGCTTAACCAAACAGACAGGAGAACAACATGAGTATTTTTGGACAAATCATGACGGCCATTTTCGGCGAACCGGAAAACACAAAACAAGATAATGTCACCGTGACAACAGCGGGTCAGCCGGCTTCATCTCCGACCGTGGATGTCGAAGCTATCCTCAGCGGTATGGCTGAGCAGAAAACAGAAAAGCTGGACTGGCGTCACTCTATCGTCGATCTGATGAAGCTGCTGGGTCTCGATAGCGATCTTTCTGCGCGCAAGCAGCTGGCGCAGGAACTTGGCTATAACGATGACATGAACGACTCCGCAAAAATGAACATCTGGCTGCATGCGCAGGTGATGAAGAAACTGGCTGAGAATGGCGGCAAGGTCTCGGATGCTCTAAAAAATCAGCAGGCTGCTTAATTCTTATCACGACAATGCAATGCGAGGCCGCGCTTCAAGTGCGGCCTTTTTATTGTGCTCTCTTTTTGCCGGGGAGTATCTGGCCCGTGAAAACCGCCAGCTGAGCCGCGAAAGCGCGTTTGTAGGCAGGGCGCATTTCGCCGCGGGAAAGATACGCGGCGAGGTTCGGAAACTCGTCCAGCAGTTTCGAGCTTTTGAGCCGCAGCAAGACCATGACCATCAACAGGTCACCGGCGCTGAAATCGCCGTCCAGCCAGTCAGCATCGCCAAGGCGAGCTGAAAGTTGCTGCAGGCGTGTGCGGATGCGCTCCTCGATGATGGGCAGGCGTGCTCCGTACCAGCTCTTGTCGCGCTCCGTCAGCACCATGGCTTCGCGCTCAACGATCACTGGCTCCATTGTGTTTAAGCTTGCGAACATCCATGTGATCGCGCGCGCCCGTGCGCTCTTATCCCTTGGCAGCAAGCCTTTATGCTGCTCAGCAATATGCAGGATGATGCTGCCCGATTCAAACAGTGCGAGGTCGCCATCCTGATAAGTTGGAATCTGCCCGAAAGGATGAAGCACCAGATGTGCGGGTTCTTTCATCTCTTTGAATGATAGAAGGCGCACATCGTAAGGTTGGCCGATCTCTTCCAGCGCCCAGCGCACGCGCATGTCCCGCGCCAGCCCTTTGCCTTTGTCGGGTGAATTTTCGAAGGCGGTGATGGTGATGGTCATTGTAAAGTCTTCTATCTTATCTCACCCCAATGCAGCATTCCCAACTGGAAACGTCTTTACCCCGAAAGAAAGAATCCAATCCTCTCGAAAAAAATGTTTCACTATACAAATCCTCATAATGATCATCCCAACCATACGATTTCGGAAGTTTTGTATAAGGTAAATAATGGTCATCTTGTGTAACAGATAAATAATGATGGAAACCGACATCGCGAGTATAAGCAGAAAATGATTCCTCATCCTTTCTAAGGATCTCCGCACTTTTCGATGTGACGGCATTTTGGATTGCATTAAACGGTAGCTCTTTTGTGTCGTCGTTAGAAAAAATAAATCCATCTTTATTTTTGTCATGGTCATAAACAAAACCTGACTCGACAATATCAAAGGCGCTTAACAGGCCTGTGATCTTTTCAGCGTCATCGCCGTTTTTGAGTACCCCATTCGTGTGGTCACCTTCTTTATAATATTTACGGGTGATGATTACAGTTTGATCAGCATCATTCTCCGTATATTTTTCTTTCCAGTCCTTAAGTCTTCCATCGATAAATGCTTTAAAATCATCCCTGCTGATTTTCTTCCTGATTTGCTGAATCTCTTTCTGAACATCTTTTGCTAAATTTATCTGGCCATTTAAAGAATTCATTTTAAGATTAAAAGAATAGCCATTTTCCTGTTTGGCTGCAGCTGCAGCTTTCTTTTCAAAAAAATCTATTTTGGCGGCGAGGCTGAATTTTTCCTTTTTGGTTTTTGGCTTGAGAATGGCATCAGGGCTTGGCGGTTCTTTGCCTGCTGGTTCATTTTCAAAAAAGCCTATTTTCGCAGCAAGACTGAATTCTTCTTTTTTGGCCTTGGGTTTGAAAATCTTATCAAGGCTCGCCTGATTGCCGCCGACCTGGAATTCAAGTGGCGGCTGTGCCGTATTTGTTTTGGCCGCAACAGAGGCTTCAAAAAACTCAGGGATTTTCAATTTCGGGGTTTTTTTGTTTTGAGAATTTTTTACATTATCCTGAGCGGCGTCGAATTTCTTTTTCGCCTCGGAATCTTTTTTAGTCTTTTTTTCTGCGTCATTTTTTATATTATTGTTAAGCTTGCTGGATGTTGCTGGCTTCACTTGCGGCATAGGAACTCCATAAAATATGGCAAAAACTCAAATATGCTCAAAAATTAGGCCAAGCCACCTTAAGAGTCAAAGCAAAAACTGCCCCTTTTGGGCGGTTTGAATTTTTTCAGGATGCAAATCGCTACCCTCTATGAACGACCTTGCATGTCGACGGCTTCACCTGATTGTATTGAACCGTGCAGCTGAGGTACTGCCACTTTTGCAGACGCTTGCTCCAATGTTTGTATTCCACATTGTTAGGAATTTCAGGATGACGCGCCGCGCTTGCAAGCTGCGGCATCGCCGTCAGGCAAAACAGGGCAGCAAGAGTAGTAAGAAAAATTTTCTTCATGAGACGTCCTTTCTGCTAAACGGGCAAAAGCTTGCCCCGAAATGCGGCGAGAAAAAGACATCGTATAAAAAAGCTTAATTTCTGCAGCTTCTTTTTTGGAATTTGCGATCCGGAAACAAATAAGCAGCAAAGTTTTTTTATTATTGCGCCTTACAATCAACGTGGATAAATTTCTATGCGGCCTCTTGTTATAATTTGGGATGGCGTCTGATATTTAAATGAACTTTGATCAAAAGCCTCGTTCCAAACTTGCTTCAAATCTTCTTCCGTTTTCTTTTCAGCAATCCCCAATGCTTTTGCCGCAGCGTTATTAATCACGTCCTCATCCGATATTGCGAGCCCTCTTTTTAAAGCATAGAGTGGCTGGGTAAGAAACCAAGACCCGGTATTCTCCGCGAGATAAGCATCTACGCCTGCCTTACCCAACCGGCTAATTCCATTGGCACTTGACTGCTCGCCCTTCCAATACTTCGTGCCATTCTTTTCAAGATCTGCCTCTAATAAAGTGCGAACTTCATTCTCTGTATATTCTGGCGTTGCTGAATAAGGATCTTTCGAATAAGGCATATAGATGGACGGCTCAACGACGTCACGCACGTAAACTTCACTACAACTGCCGCAAGTTTGTTTGGCTTTATCAATAAAATCTTTTAGCCGCTGCCTATATTGCTGCAGGCTCCGCTTGTATTCTTCACTGCCTTGATTGAGGTCGCCGCCATTTTTTATGTTCCGCAAAGCGATCTGATGTATTTTCTCGACATTCGCGCCGCTGAAATTGATCTCGAGATCTTTAGCAATTTTATCAAGTTTATTGCGTTCAGTCAGTCGATACCCAGTTGAATTTTCTGACTTCTGGAAAGATATGGCGGCAACGGGATCAATCGTTTCGGTTGAAATCTTACTTGCTTTCTTGTCGTCATTATTAATTTTTGATGAGATTTTTGCTACAGCATTTTTTACATTAGTCTCAGCTTCTTGGCGAGCTCGCTCTGCCTCCTGTGCCTGTCTTGTCAGGTCAAGTTTTTTTAATTTGCTCCGATCATTACCGATTTTTTTAATTGCCGGCTTCTCAGTTTTGGACTCGTCGAATTGTTGCCTGACTGTATATTTTTTTGCCAAGTCTTGCGAAGCGTCAAATTGTTTTTTTACCTCGGCTTCTTTTTGCGAGTTTCTCTCAACGCCATTTTTTCTATTATTTTTATACTGGTTGGATTTTGCAAGCTTGACTGACGGCGACATAGAAAACTCCGTGAAATATAGAAAAAATAAATACCTTGGGAAACTAGACTTCGTAATTTGAAGAGTCAAAACAAAAAAGCCGCCCCATTGCTGGAGCGGCTTTTTTGAATCTGGTCAAACACTGTGAAGAGGAAGTTTAACATGTGCACTCGGCAGACCTGGCAGCGACCTACTCTCCCAGGACTTAAGCCATAGTACCATTGGCGCTGAAGAGTTTAACGGCCGAGTTCGAGATGGGATCGGGTTTTGTCTCTTCGCCACAACCACCAGGTCGGCAGAGGGCACATGTTTTTCGAAAATCTGGTGACGATCATCCGCTAGAATGATCGCCGTTTTTGTCTTTCCCGTATTATTCACCCGACCGGCATTGCCGATCTATTTCGTCTGATGTCTTGCGACATCGGTATTCTTTATTGCTGCTTATTCTCTTCACAGCCTTGTTCAAATGAACATGGACTAATGAGAGCGAGTATTAAGCCAATGGAGCAATTAGTACCGGTAAGCTACACGCATTACTGCGCTTACACACCCGGCCTATCAACGTGGTGGTCTACCACGGCTCTCGTAGGAAGAACTCGTTTTGAGGTTAGTTTCCCGCTTAGATGCTTTCAGCGGTTATCTATTCGCGACTTAGCTAC
>JAZKID010000074.1:0-1793 GCA_040385045.1 Pseudomonadota bacterium
TTGCCCAAACAAAAAATCGCTGCGATGGTTTTGATCGCGCCTGCGCCCGATTTCACAGAACGCCTGATGTGGAACACTTATTCCGACAAGGTGAAACAGGAAATTTTGCAAAACGGCGTTTATTATGAGCCGTCAGAATATTCTGACATGCCTTATGAAATCACCCGCACGCTGATCGACGACGGACGCAAACACCTCGTACTTGATGCGCCTTATGAATGCCCCTGCCCTGTGCATATTCTGCACGGATTAAAGGATCCCGACGTGCCGCTGCAACACGCGATGGAATTATCCCATGTGCTGCAAGGCAAAGTGAGTTTCAGCATCATCAAGGACGGTGACCACCGCCTGTCAAGGCCGCAGGACATCGCGCAGATGATTGCCGCTGTTAAGGCGATTGCCTAAACTGCCGACCATTCCGTCTGCACGTTCGCATCTTTCTCATGAGCATGGTGCGATTTTTCTTTTTCAAAAAGAGCCGGTGACAATTGTCCTAACGCCCACACGGCCGCACCGCGTACGAGTGGATTTTCATCATCGAGGAGTTTTTGGACCGGCGGGATGAGGGATTCATCTTGCGAATTTCCGGCAGCGATGAGGCAATTGCGAAGAAACCTGTCGCGCCCCGTACGCTTCACAGGCGTTTTTGCGAACAGGGTACGGAAGGCAGTATCATCAAGCTGCAACAATTCATGCAACGGTTTCAGGCCGATATCACGCCGCGACGTGATTTTCTGCTCATGCGCGGCCTGCGCAAATTTATTCCATGGGCAGACCGCGAGGCAATCGTCGCAGCCAAAAATTCGGTTGCCGAATTTCGCACGCAGCGCGCGCGGTATGACGCCCTTATGTTCGATCGTCAGGTAAGAAATGCACAAGCGGCTGTCGAGCTGGTAAGGTTGCGGGAAAGCATCTGTCGGGCAGATATCAAGACAGCGCTTGCACGACCCGCAATGATCCGTTTCAGGCGCATCCGCCTCAATCACAGCATCGGTAAATATCGCGCCGAGAAAAAGCCATGAACCGAATTCTCTGGAGACAAGCACGGTATGCTTGCCTTGCCAACCGAGACCCGCTGCGGCCGCCAGCGGTTTTTCCATCACCGGCGCAGTATCGACGAACACTTTGGCCTGATGATTGTCACGCGCCAGCAATGCGGCAATTTCTTTCAGGCGCGGCTTGATCACATCATGATAATCCGCGCCCTGCGCATAAACGGAGACAAGTCCGTCTGAGCGCGCGCTTAAATTTTCGAGCGGATTTTTATCCGGCGCATAATTGAGGCCGACGAGAATGATGGAGCAGACATCGGGCCACAACAGGCGCGGATCGGCACGCTCGGCAGCGCGCGTTTCCATCCATGCCATCTCGCCATGATAGTTTGCGGAAAGGTAAGCGCTGAGATTTTCCTGCGTATCTTTTAACGATGCCGGCGAAGCGACGCGAAAAAGTTCGAAACCGAGTTCGAGTGCTTTCTGACGGAGATGTTCTTTCGTAATCAAAAATCCAGATCAGCGTAATGCGCGGGCGGCTCCATGCCCGGAATGCGTTCGGTCAGCAGCGGCCGAAAGCCGGGTCGCGACTTCATCCGCGCGTACCAGACTTTCGCGTTCGGCTCTTCTTCCCATGGCACATCGCCGAAATAATCGGCGCAAGACAGATGCGCTGCAGCGGCAAAATCAGCAAATGACAGCCAGTCACCACCGAGAAAATCGCGGCGCGCGACAAGAAAAGCGATATAGCGCAGATGATAGCGGATATTCGATTTCGCCGCACGGATCGCCGACACATCG
>JAZKID010000074.1:1803-5323 GCA_040385045.1 Pseudomonadota bacterium
CGTGCACGCTTGACGAATTTTTCATGCACAAGATGATGCGTCACCTCTTCATAGAACTTGCAGTTGAACCACATCAGCAGGCGGCGCACTTCCGCGCGCTCGACCGGATTTGCCGGCATCAGGCGGCGGCTGCCGAGGGTTGGCCCGCGTGTTTCATCGAGATAATCGGCGATGACATTCGCACCGCAGATCACTGCATCTTCGTCACGCAGCACAGGCAGCGCCCCGGATGGGTTAAGTTCCAGAAGTTCGCGGCGGCGCTCGGCGAGACGCTCTTCGATGAATTCAGCATCAAGACCATGCTCAGTCAGCACGAGGCGGATAAAGCGCGAATGCGGATCGATCGAGGCATAATGAAGAGCAAGCATATGCTTTAACGCACGCTGTCGCTGGCAATATCGGCGAATTGCCCGCCCTTGCGATAGCGCCAGAGATAGGTCGGCAAAATAGAGGCAAGCGATTTCGGAGCGATGCCGAACGCATCGAAAGTACGCTCTTCGATCAGAGCTTTTTCACTGACAATATTATCGCGTTGCAGCAGTCTGACCTGATCGATTGTCAGGAGCGGGTTCGGCAACAGTTGCAAAAAGGCCGCCTTGAGTTTCGCCAGCATGAAAGGCACCGGAACAAGCAGGCGCTTGCGCGCCGTTTCTTCGAGCGTCAGTTGCAATAGCTCCTTGAATGTTTTGATATCCGGCCCGCCAAGTTCATAAATCGCTCCGGGCTTTACCTCACCATCGAGGCAGAGAGCCACAGCTTCGGCGACATCGTCGACCGAAACAGGCTGGAAGCGTGTTTTGCCGCCGCCGATCAGCGGCAGGAAAGGAAGAAACCGCGCCAGAGATGCAAACTTGTTGAAGAAATTATCTTCCGTCCCAAAAAGCAGCGAAGGACGCAGGATGCGCGCCAGATGAATATTTTCCAGCACATGTTTTTCGCCGCGCGCTTTCGACACCGCATAGGCTGAATCGCTTTTTTCATCGGCGCCGATGGCGGAAATATGAACGAAGTTCGTAATTCCTTTTTTCGCGGCGGCCTGTGCAATATTTTTAGCACCCAGCTCCTGCACCGCAGTGAAGTTCTGCTTTCCGCCTTCGAACAGGATGCCGACGCAATTGACGACGGCCGATGCACCATCAAGCGCGCGCGCAACCGAATCCGCATAGCGTAAATTCGCCTGCACGGCATGGATTTGCCCGACAAGGCCAGAGGGAACAAGAAAATTGGCAAGATCGGGGCGGCGGCAGGCAACGCGCACGCGCCAGCCGCGCTTCGCCAGCGCACGCACCACGTGGCGGCCAAGAAAACCGGAACCGCCGAAGACGGTGACGAGATCATTGCGCATGGTCAGGGCTGGTTGCATCTGCGGCTCATGGATAAATGAATCAATCCAGCCTGAATACCGCCCTTAAGCCTTACGGTCAAAGGTTTCAGAGCAACTGATTGACAACAAGCTTAATTTGCCTGATCAAGACGGCGAAATGCCCAGGTGGCGGAATTGGTAGACGCACCAGCTTCAGGTGCTGGCGTTCGAAAGATCGTGGAGGTTCGAGTCCTCTCCTGGGCACCATCAAAAACATATAAAATTTCACACCGGTGTGTGAAATTTAGCTTTTGATGACAAGGAGCCTTGGCGACGCGGCAGAAAGCCAGCCACACTCAACTCTTCTTCGCTTCACTGACCAGCAGGTAGCCGCGGTTTTCGACTGTATCGAACGTACGCATGGAGGCGATCAGGTCTTTCGATTTGACCCATACCCATGATGCGCGGTTAGGGTTCACATCCATCATCAAAAATGAATCGCTCTGCTCGTCATATGCGGCGATCGGCGAGATGTGTCCGCCACCCTGCTGCCCGAGCGCTTTACGTGCGAAATTGACGATGACGAAATCACCTTTCGTTGAAAGGTTCTTGATCATGTCGGTCTTGATACCGCTTTCTGGCAGATCGTCGGCAACGACATGTAACTCCACATCCGTGCCATTCCCGGCCAGCAGCGTTGCGAACTGGCGCAGCTGAATACCGCCGTCGCTTTTTTCTGTGCCATTCACTGCCACAGGTTTGCCGAGAACTTGCAACTTGGTTTTAGCGCCGTCGCTGAAAACATTCTGCTGCGTATATTTATTGAAATACGGATTGTAATCTTTCGGCAGATACTGCCCTTCATCAGACGCGATCGACGACTTGTCGACAGGCAGGTCGTCTTTTTTGCCGAGCTTCAGCGCGTTCAGAACGATCGTTGCAGTCGCCGGGCCGCAAAACATTGCGTTGTCCTGAGAAACGAAATTGTTTGCGAGGCTGAAAAAATCTGCTTTATGTTTCGAGCGCGCCAGCATGGTAGCACTCTCATCCGAATCCCATGGCACCAAGGCAACATGGACGGCAGCTGACTGCACGTCTTTGGCAAGGGCTGGCTGACAGAAACCCGTCAGGCATAAAAAGGTGGCGAAACAGAATGTGCGACAGCACCCAGAACGTTCTTTTTTCATTATCTGCCTTTTTAAAACAACCCGCCCTGAAATAGCACCCATACCAGTTGAGATCAACGCCGTTTCTGGTTAGACAACATGATGCAATTTGCCGTGACCGCCTATGACGGAGCTGACGCTGATGCGCTGCAGCGCAGGATTGCCGCGCGCGAGGCGCATCTTGCACTTGGCGATCAAATGATCGCCGCCGGGCAGCTCCTGTTTGCAACGGCATTGCTAAACGCCGAGAGCCAAATGTGCGGCTCAATCATGATGGTCGATTTCGAAAGCCGCACCGCGCTGGAGGAATGGCTGAAGATCGAACCTTATGTGACGGGACAGGTCTGGCAAAAAATTGATGTGGTCCCTTGTAAGGTCGGCCCACGCTTTGTACAAAAGACGCCATGACCATCCGCCTGCACAAACACGACCTCCCCGCCGACTGGGCCGCTGCCGATGCGGTGGCGATCGACACCGAGACACTCGGGCTCAATCCGCAGCGTGACCGTTTGTGTCTTGTGCAATTGTCGCGCGGCGATGGCACAGCAGATCTGGTACAGATTGCTGCGGGACAAAAAACGGCGCCGAACCTCGTGCGCGTACTTGCCGATCCCGCCATTACGAAAATTTTTCATTTCGCGCGCTTCGATCTTGCCGTGCTGTTTCATACATTTAATGTCCTGTGCTCCCCTGTGTACTGCACCAAGATCGCCTCGAAGCTGACGCGCACCTATTCCGACAAGCATGGCCTGAAAGATTTGCTACGCGAACTGCTCGGTGTCGAAATTTCAAAACAGCAGCAATCGTCCGACTGGGGCGCCGACAAATTGTCCGAAGCGCAGTTGAATTATGCTGCCTCTGACGTGCTCTATCTTCACCAGCTGAAAGCGAAGTGCGACGAGATGCTGGCGCGCGAAGACCGCGCGGCCTATGCGAAAGCGGCCTATGATTTTTTACCTATCCGCGCGAAACTCGACTTGCTCGGCTGGGAAGGCGACCTGTTTGCACATTCCTGACCGCCGCAAAATCTTCATTATTTTATTTTAAGGCT
>JAZKID010000075.1:0-4088 GCA_040385045.1 Pseudomonadota bacterium
AAAGATCAAGGCGAAATTCACGCCGACTTTGCATTTCCGTATCGACGACAGTTTCGAGCGCGGCGCGAAGATCGACACGCTATTAAGAGAAATAAAAAAATCCTGATAAACCCATGTTCCGGATTTTAGCAGCACTGCTCATAACGGCCCTCTCTGCAAAAACTGCTTTGGCTATTGAGAGAAATGTTACGATTAGCCTACGCGATCCATTATCAAATCATGAAATATTGAAAAATGAAAACCTCGCAGAAGGTGAAGTCGAAATCATAAAAGCTATAGAAGCACAAGCGGCATTCGACGATGAAAAGGCGCTCTCTCTTTTAAGAAAAATGGCTCAATCACAAACAGCGTTCAAGGAGCAAGTTTGGTATTTGCTGGCGCGGGTTGCTTTTCGTCAAGGGCTTTACAATGAAGCAAGGAAGGCTTTTGAAAATTATCTTACCATTAAAGAATCGAAAGCCGTGAGGCAAATGCTTAGTTTTGCTCAGGCGCTTAAAAAGCAGCCAGCACAAAAAATTGAGAAATATGCAGCATCTGTCGTGCCGCTTCAAAAAGACAAAGACGATATTCTATATACACCTATAAAGGTCGAAGGTATTGCAGAAAACTTTATTATCGACACTGGCGCTTCTTTTTCCGTCCTCTCAAAAAGCTTCGCCGAAAAGATCGATCTTAAAGCCCTTCCCGCCAAAGTTGATTTTGATAGCATTGGAACAGAGGGCATAACGACGAAATTGGCCGTCGTACGCAAAGTAGAAATAGGAAACACCGTTTTTTCGAACGTGCCGTTTATTATTGTTGATGATGCGCAATTGAACATCAAGAAGGATGACGATATTAAAGGAATCATCGGCCTGCCTCTTCTTTCACGCTTGGGGCGGCTGGAATTTAGGAAAGTGCAGGGCCAAAAGTCTGCCAAGTATCAATTATCTTTTTCTGAGTCTGTAAAACAGGAAGGATTTAATAATTTTATTTTCGACGGATTTGACCAGATTCTTTATACAAAATTCATGAACAAAGATATTCAGCTGCTTTTCGATACAGGTGCAAAAGAGACCTGTATGGTTTTGCCATATCTTTATGAAAAGATTGGATCGCAGAACATCGACCTGGCATTTATCAAGAAGTTGGAAAGCACGAAACTCAAAAAGCAGAAATTTGCCGGCGTCGGTAGCGTAGCGCACCGCAATATGAAATATCTTTCTGATGTCGATATGAACATTGCTGATCAAAATGTAAGGATGAACCGCCTGGGAATGATAATGGGCAATGATGATACTTACAGAAATATACAAGGCGGCATAGGGCAGGATGTGTTATGGCTCTATGACGGTTACGTTCTAGACTATGGAAAAATGAAGTTCGAATTTATCAAGAGCGGCAAATGACAACTCGGCAGAAAAAAAGACTTCGCCGCTCTCTCCACGGCTGGCTTGTGCTCGACAAGCCGCTCGGCATGACATCGACGCAGGCAGTGGCGATGGTGAAACGCATCCTCAGCCCCGAGAAAGTCGGCCATGCGGGGACGCTGGACCCGCTGGCGACGGGCATCCTCCCGATTGCTTTGGGCGAAGCGACGAAAACCGTCTCTTACGCAATGGACGGTATGAAAGAATATATATTCACCGTGTGCTGGGGTGAGGAACGCGATACCGACGACGCCGAAGGCGAAGCCATTCAGACATCGCCAGCGCGGCCTTTGCAAAAAGACATCGAAAGCCGTCTTTCGCAGTTTCAGGGGCGGATTTCACAGGTTCCGCCACGCTTTTCAGCCATCAAGGTGCAGGGCGAGCGCGCCTACGACATCGCCCGCAGCGGCGAGGTCATTGACCTGAAGCCACGCGAGGTTTTTATCGAAAAGCTTGAACTGATCGACTGCCCTGATGAAAACACGGCTGTTTTCCGTTGTGAATGCGGAAAAGGCACCTATGTCAGGGCGATTGCCCGCGATCTGGGCCGTCTTTTGGGCTGTTTTGGCTATGTTACCGACCTGCGGCGGACGCGAGTGGGTGCTTTCACTCTTGATGATGCGATTACCGAAGATGCATTCAAGGCTGGCCAAAATGCCGGAAATGCTTTAGACAACCTTCTTCTTCCCGTTGCGACCGTGCTGGACGACATCCCGGCTTTGGCCATGACGGAGAGAGATGCGGACCGCCTGCGCCATGGCCAGGATGTTCTGCTGCGCGGGCGCGATGCTCCTCATTTTGAAGGGCCGGCTTATGCCAGTTGCCAGGGTGAACTGATCGCCCTTGGTGTTCTGGAACAAGGCCATTTCCTGCCGACGCGTGTGTTCAACCTCAAGGGCAGGGCCGCGGCCGTGCCTGATAACAATAAGGAGACCCCCGATGTCGATTACGCCAGAGCGCAAGCTCGAAGTTGTTAAAGATTATGCCACGAAAAAAGGCGACACAGGTTCGCCGCAGGTTCAGGTGGCCCTTCTTTCCGAACGCATCAATAATCTGACGGAACATTTCAAAGGCCATGTGAAAGACCACCATTCACGCCGCGGTCTTCTGAAAATGGTTTCCATGCGCCGTACGCTTCTCGATTACCTGAAGCGCAAGGATGAAAACGAATACAAGAAACTCATCGAGCGATTGAATATCCGCCGCTGATTGAAAAATGCGGGCGCGTTTTTATGCGCCCGTTTCTATGCCGAGGAACAGGATTGTCGGCAACTTTATGCGAAGTTGCTCATCATCTTGTTCCTTAAAATGAAACATAAGGAAGCGGACGTCCGTCTTCCATAAACAAGGAATAAGACATGTTTACAATTCATCGTGAAGAGCTCGAATGGGCCGGCCGCAAGCTAGTGCTCGAGACAGGCAAGGTTGCCCGTCAGGCAGACGGCAGCGTTCTCGCCAGCTATGGCGAAACAACCGTGCTCGCCACCGTCGTTTCGGCAAAGACCCCGAAAGAAGGCGTCGATTTCTTTCCCCTCACCGTCAA
Organism: Pseudomonadota bacterium; assembly: GCA_040385045.1. GTDB lineage: Bacteria > Pseudomonadota > Alphaproteobacteria > Rhizobiales > UBA4765 > JAZKID01. The sequence goes on from JAZKID010000075.1 coordinate 2,953, forward strand.
CTATCAGGAGCGTTTCTACGCAGCCGGCCGTTTTCCGGGCGGTTATTTCAAGCGTGAAAACCGCCCAAGCGAGCGCGAAACACTCACCTCGCGCCTGATCGATCGTCCGATCCGCCCGCTGTTCGTCGAGGGTTATCGCAACGACACGCAGGTGATCATCACCGTTCTGTCACACGACATGGAAAACGATCCTGATATGCTTGGCATGGTCGCGGCTTCCGCTGCGCTGACGTTGTCCGGCATTCCGTTCATGGGCCCTGTCGGCGCATCGCGCGTTTGCGTCATTGACAATGAAATGGTCCTCAACCCGACCATCGACCGCTATAAAGATTCGACGCTCGATCTCGTCGTCGCCGGTACGGCCGATGCGGTGCTGATGGTGGAATCAGAAGCAAAAGAATTGTCGGAAGAAGCGATGCTGGCGGCGGTGATGTTCGGTCACCGTGCGTTCCAGCCGGTTCTGAAAGCGATCGTTCGCCTCGCTGAAAAAGCTGCGAAAGAGCCGCGCGATTTCACGCCGCCGGATGAAAGCAAGCTGCAGGGCAAGATCATGTCGCTGGTCGAAAACGATCTGCGCAAGGCTTACGCGTTCCAGCAGAAGCAGGAACGTTACAAGGCGCTCGATGAAGCGAAAGCGAAAGTCGTCGCCGCGCTTCTTCCCGAAGGTGTCGAAAAGCCGGAATACACTAAGGTGCAGGTCGGCGCCGCTTTCAAGGAAGTGCAGGCGAAAATCGTCCGCAACGATATTCTCGAGAAGAAAACACGCATCGACGGCCGCAACCTGACAACGGTTCGCAACATCGTTGCCGAAGTCGGTGTTTTGCCGCGCACGCACGGCTCGGCGCTGTTCACGCGCGGCGAAACGCAGGCGCTGGTTGTCGCGACGCTCGGCACGGGCGATGACACGCAGACGATCGACGGTCTCGAGGGCGAGCGTGAAGAAGCCTTCATGCTCCATTACAACTTCCCTCCCTACTCTGTCGGTGAAACCGGCCGCATGGGTGCACCGGGCCGCCGCGAAATCGGCCACGGTAAACTTGCCTGGCGCGCGATCAACCCGATGTTGCCAGCTGCAACGGATTTCCCGTATACGCTGCGCGCCGTTTCCGAAATCACGGAATCGAACGGCTCGTCTT
>JAZKID010000076.1:0-5249 GCA_040385045.1 Pseudomonadota bacterium
ATGTCGGCGCAACGGATTTCGTACGCTGCGTGCCAAACGGTTGCATTGCCGAAGCGCGGCTGAACGATGATCTCCTCAACAAACTTAAAAAAGGCAAAAACGCCACCTTCGTTATTTTCCAGACACCGGAAGAAGGTATCGGCATTCCTGTTTCGCTGAACGGTTTCGGCGAAGGCTATGACAAGCTGAACTGATTGGTTTTTATGGACACGCAGCATTTTCTTGCCGTCATTCTCGGCATCATCGAAGGCCTGACGGAATTTCTTCCCGTTTCATCGACAGGCCACCTTCTTCTGGCACAACATATACTCGGCCTTTCGAAAGAAAACTGGGAAGCTTTCACTGTCGTCATCCAGCTTGGCGCAATCATGGCCGTCGTCGCCGTCTACTGGAAAAAATTCTGGAATGTGCTGATGGGCCTGCCGCGCGAGCGCGAGGCGCAGCAATTCACGCTCAGCGTTTTCGTTGCCTTCATCCCCTCCGCCATTGCCGGTCTGTTGCTGATCAAGATCATCAACGCCTATCTCTTGCAGCCGGATTTTGCGGTGCCGGTCATTGCTGTAACATGGATCCTCGGCGGCATTCTGATGCTGGTGCTGGAAAAAATCGCGCCGGTGCCGCGTTATACTGACAGCGACCGCCTGCCGCTGTGGAAAGCTTTCCAGATCGGGCTCTGCCAGGTGGTATCGATTATTCCGGGCGTATCGCGCTCCGGCGCAACCATTCTCGGCGCTGAAATGCTCGGCGTCGACCGCAAGGCCGCCGCCGCTTTCACATTTTATCTTGCCGTGCCGACCATGCTCGGCGCAAGCGTGCTCGAACTTTATAAAAAACACGAACTGCTCGGCCAGAGCGACATGATGAACATCGTCATCGGTTTCATCGTCGCCTTTATCGTTGCCTACGGCGTGGTGCGCACCTTCATCGCTTTCGTCGGCCGCTTCGGACTTGTACCGTTTGCTTGGTACCGCATCATCGCTGGCGTTATCGTGCTTGGCGTGCTGTTTGCTTCTCATGCGTGACGCCAACGCCGCTCTTATCGACCAGCTCGACATTGACCGCGCGGCATTGCAACGCCTTCTTGGCGAAACACTGCAATCCGCGAACGACGGCGAACTGTTTTTGCAGGAACGGCAAAGCGAGTCTTTGAGTTTCGACAACGGCCGCCTTGCGAATGCCAGTTACGATATCGGCAGTGGTTTTGGTTTGCGCGCTGTGTCGGGCGAATGCGTCGCCTACGCGCACAGCACCGAATTCAGTGCGCGGGCGCTGCGCCATGCCGCCGCTTCGCTTAAGCCCGTCTGTAGCGGATTTGCAGGCAACGCCGCCATTTCGCCGCAACACTCCACGGCTTCGCTTTATACACAGCACAACCCGCTCATCGCGCCGGACTTTGCATCGAAAATCAGGCTGCTTGAAGAGATTGATGCTTATGCACGCGCGAAAGATCCGCGCGTGGTGCAGGTACAAATCTCGCTCGCCGCAGGCTGGCAGCGCGTCGAAATTCTGCGGCATGACGGATGGCTCGGCCACGACATTCGCCCGATGGTGCGTTTTGGCGTCAACATTATTGTCCGCGCGAATGGCCGTCAGGAACAAGGCAGTGCAGGCGGCGGCGGACGCACGCTTTATGAACGATGGATCAAGCCGGAAACGTGGAAAACCATTGCTGACGAAGCACTGCGTCAGGCGCTTGTTCTTCTCGACGCCAAACCTGCACCTGCAGGGATGATGGATGTGGTGCTCGGCCCCGGCTGGCCGGGCGTGATGCTGCATGAAGCTGTCGGGCACGGTCTCGAGGGCGATTTCAACCGCAAGAAAACGTCCGCTTTTGCCGGGTTGATGGGTGAGCAGGTCGCGGCCAAGGGCGTGACGGTTGTCGATGACGGAACGGTTGCGAATTCGCGCGGTTGCATCAACATGGATGATGAGGGCACGCCCAGCCAGTGCACGGTGCTGATCGAAGACGGCAAGCTCGTTAATTACATGCAGGACCGGCAGAATGCAGCACTGATGGGGACAAAATCGACCGGCAACGGTCGGCGCGAAAGTTTTTCGCATGCGCCGATGCCGCGCATGACGAACACTTACATGCTTTCCGGCACGCATGATCCGCAAGACATTCTCTCCTCCGTCAAACACGGAATTTATGCCGTGAATTTCGGTGGCGGGCAGGTCGACATTACCTCCGGCAAATATGTTTTCCAATGCACGGAAGCCTATCAAATCGAAAACGGTAAAATCGGCGCGCCGCTGAAAGGTGCGATGCTGATCGGTAACGGGCCGACGGACCTGAAACGTATCAGCATGGTCGGCAACGACATGGCTTTGGATAAAGGCATCGGCACCTGCGGCAAGAACGGCCAGTGGGTTCCCGTTGGCGTGGGGCAACCGACCCTGCGCATGGACAGCATTACTGTCGGCGGCACGGGCTGACGCTTTATGAATGAAATCGCCGCACCGCAGGGCGACCTGCACGATCAGCCGTCACCGCAAGCCAAGCCCGGCAAGTTCACGCAAGGTTCGACGCTGCGGCATGTCGTCATCATGTCGGCAGCCGGCGCGATCGGCCTGATGGCGATTTTCTCCGTCGATCTTCTCAACCTGTTTTATATTTCCATGCTCGGCAGTGCGATGCTCACCGCCGCTGTCGGCTATGCGAGCATTGCACTCTTTTTCCTGCTTTCGTCTGGCATCGGTTTAATGATTTCCGTCGGCGCGCTTGTCTCAAGAGCACTCGGTGCACGTCAGCAGAAAGAGGCAGAACGGCTTTCGACGGCGGGCATGCTCTATTCTTTTGTAATCATGAGCGTATTGACGCTGGTTCTTCTTTTGCTCGCCGCACCGCTTCTTCACGCGCTCGGCGCGCAGGGCGAAACTTATGACCGCGCCTATCGTTTTTTGCTGATCGCCCTGCCCTCAACGCCCTTGCTTGGTCTCGGCTTTGCGCAGATCGCCATCCTGCGATCGGTTGGCGACGCTAGCCTTTCAATGTGGGTGACGCTCGCCACCGGCCTTTTCACGGCCGTCGCCGACCCGCTGTTCATTTTCGTTTTCGATCTCGGCATCGACGGTGCGGCGATCGTGATGGGCCTGACGCGCATCGTACTCGTCGGCGTCGGCAGCTACGGCGTATTTTACGTTCATAAGCTTTATGCACGGCCGACAATGAAAGATTTTCGCAATTACGCAATGCCCCTGACAAAAATTGCGCTGCCAGCGATGCTGACGAACGTCGCGACGCCTTTTGCGAACGGCTATATCACGTCCGCACTTGCAACGCATGGCGACAGCGCTGTCGCCGCATGGACGATCATCAACCGCATCATCCCGTTCGCTTTTGGCGCGAGCTTTTCTCTTTCCGGCGCGATCGGGCCAATCATCGGCCAGAATTATGGCGCGGGGCTGTTTGATCGCCTGCGCCGCGCCATGTGCGAAAGCCTTGTGCTTGTGATGGCGTATATTCTTGGCGTCAGCGTTCTGCTTTATCTTGCGCAGAATTACGTGGTGATGGTTTTTTCAGCGACAGGCGAGACCGCGGAACTCTTGCGTTTTTACTGTACCTATATCGCCGCGACATTTGTTTTCATCGGTATGCTGTTCACTGCCAACGCCGTGTTCAACAATCTCGACTTCCCGCTGACGTCGACATTCTTCAACTGGTCGCGCGCGACGCTGGGCGTGATTCCTTTTGTTTATGTTTTCGGCGATGCCTATGGCGCAAAGGGCGTGATGATCGGGCAAGGGATCGGCGCGCTTGTTTTTGGTTTCGTCGCCGTTGCCGTCAGCTTCCTGCTCGTCAACCGTCTCGAGAAGAGCGCAGCCCTTAAAGTCCCGTCAGGCGGCTCGACATAATCTGCCGCTGCGAGCGCATCTGGTCGACATCGCCGGTCACAGGTTCGACAATGCCGATATCGCGCAGCACGTATTTGCTGAAAAATTTCGGATTAATGTCATTGGCAGGAGCACTCATCTGTCTCAAACAGACAGCCTGCAGGCGCGCCAGAAGGCCCGTTAAACCCGTGGTATTTTTAGCGGATACTGAATCCGAAGGCTGTGGCCGGCTTTGCATGGCTTTTTTCTTTCCGAATAAGAGAGATGAAGCCTGCCTAGGCCGAAATTATGAATTTTTTATTGCCAAATCATTGATTTAAAAATTGATATCTGGTATCAAAAATAATGATTGATCGTTATGCCGAATGGGTTTTGATAGAACTATCATAAATTTTCATGCGTAAAAAGAGCTAAAAAATGACCGCTAATTCGCTGCTTGATATTGAACAACTCCGCACCCTGGTCGCGATCGCCGAAACCGGCAATTTCACCCGTGCCGCCGACGAGGTGAGCAAAACGCAATCGGCCGTCTCGATGCAAATGAAACGTCTCGAAGATACGGTTGGCCGCCCGTTGTTTCTGAAAGACGGCCGGCAGAGCAAACTCACCGAAGCCGGCCATGAACTTGTCAATTATGGCCGCCGCATTCTTCAGCTGAACTCCGAAGCCATGAGCCATTTTCACGGCCCGCAAATTGACGGCGCCGTGCGCCTCGGCACGCCGGACGATTATGCGGAAAGATTTCTTCCTGCCATCCTTGCGCGCTTTGCACGCACCCAGCCGCGCGTCGAAGTCACTGTGAACTGTAAATCGACGCCGCTCCTTCTCGAGAGCCTCAACAATCACGACATGGATCTCGCGATCGTCACAAAAACAAAACCGATGCCGCGCATGCGCGTTTTCCGCCGCGAGCGCCTGTTCTGGGTTGTCGCGCAGCACAGCAATATCTGGCAGGAAAATGTCATTCCTCTCGCCATGGGCCAGCGCGAGTGCGAATTCCGCCAGACGGCCTGCGCCGCGCTTGATGCCGTGAAACGCCCGTTCCGCATGGCTTATTCCAGTTGGGATTTTTCGGCGATCTGCGCAGTTATTCTGGCAGGCCTTGCCATCGGCACATCGGCGGAATCCGGTTTGAAACCCGGCATGCGCGTTCTGACACCGCAAGAAGGTTTTCCCGATCTTCCTGGCGCAGATATTGGCGTCATTCACGCGACCGGCCAGCTGACGCCTGCTGCACAAGCGCTCGAAGAACAGATCGTATCGACGCTTGAGAATGCCGAGCATGGCCGCGCGGCTTTCAAATAAAATTACATCGCGTATTCGCTGAAGAGCGGTGCGATTTTTCCCTGCCACTTCGTATTAAATTTTTCCAGCATGTCATCGGCAAGAGTTCTGCCGCTGGCGACGCGCTCTTT
>JAZKID010000077.1:0-2499 GCA_040385045.1 Pseudomonadota bacterium
GTCTGCGCCGACGGCGGTAATCCCGATCCGACCACGACGCACGGCAAGAAGCCTGCGGAAGCCAAGGCGATCGAGCTGAAGGGCTGGCATTATCCACGGCATCTCGACGGCCGTCACTTCGCCGTGGTGGTGCATGGCGACACCGTCGGCGCCGAGACGCTGCGCCGCGCGCTGTGCGACTGGCTCACCGACATGTCGCTGGTGTCCGCGAGCCGCACCGCCGAGCACGACGGTTACATCGGCTACTTCGAGCCTTATGCGACGTCGCATCAGGCGCTCGACGCCGACGAGAATTTTCAGGAAGAAACCCGCAACGCCGCGCGCGCTCTCGCCAGCGCCGTGACGCTCGCCCGCGCCGGCAAATACCAGCGTCCCGATGAAGAGCTCGAAGACCCCAATCCGAAGTGAGCGAACCGTTTACGCGGCTGCGCGTTGTCCTTTCGCATGCGCCGGGTGACAACCGGCCGCAACGGGGATGATGGACGCAGCTGATTTTGCCGGTTTCTGGCTGCGGCACCAACGCATCGGTACGCGTTTTGTCTAACCCGTTCCCGGTGTGTGCGCTTTGCAGATTGCGTGTGATGTGTGCCTCGCGCCATTCACAGTTGTCATCACCGGGCATAGCCGGCCGAAGGACGGCGTCGCTTCGCTCGCCTATGTCCCGGTGATCCCGATCAGGTGAGGCACAGCGCCTTCGTGATCGGGATGGCCGGGACAAGCCCGGCCATGACATATGCAGGGGCGTTCAGCGACCAATGACGTGCTTTCCGATTCGATTTTCAAACAGCCACGTTCAAACAGCGCGCATACGGACGCGTTCCCGCGCGCCGATGGCGCGGGTTGGGCTTTGGTTTCCCCTCGAAAGCGCGCGCAAGGCCTGCCTCGTTCGCGCCCTCATAAAATGAGGGGAGATGGAGCGCCGCCAGGCGCAACATCGTTGTCGTCGCTCGATCGTTCGCCGCTTGCGAAGGCGGCAAACAAAAGAGCGCATCGCCTTGCGGCGCTCCATCGACGCTGCGTGCGACGCCTCCAAGGAGGCCGCGAACCGCAGCGCGCGAATTTTCGCCACAGCGAACGCTGCGGCAATCATCCGCTGCGGCGTCTCAGGCGTAGGGACCGTACTTCCGGGTGAGGATGGGGGAGCGTATCGACCCCTGATCCGGCCGGCTTTCGCCGCCTTCGTCCTCACCGCGTCCAGCCGCGAACGGCAGAGCCACGTAGTTGGCCCGGACGGTGACCCTCAGCCTCCCGGACGTGTGGGTGCGAACCACGCGCGCGGGCGCCGCGCTTCATTCCACTTCAAGAACGCCTCTAGAAGCGCCCCTCATGAATGAAGTTATAGGAATATAAGCCTATACTGTGGGAATGTCAATTGCCTTGTGCTAACTGATGCGAAGCTTTTTTTCGTGGGAGTTCTCGCTCGTTCAAACGCGTTTCCTGCTCACAGGAATTGCAATAAGCTCCCTTGTCGAAAGCATTCTGCAACTCCCATTTTTGAGCATCAACGTTCCATTCTGCGTATGCATCGGCAAGAACATCGTCCGAACCGCATTCAGCGCAAACCATCAGAATTTTTTGGGCCATGATTTTGCATCCAGAATTGAGAGAAAATTACTTTAATCGATAGGACCCACGAGCTTCAAAGCTCAAATATCCTTGATCACGAAGAACCTGCAATTGTTGCCTGATTTTTTGTTTGACGTGACGATTGTTCGGGTAAAGCTTCGATAGGTAACTTTCGTAGGCGTATATGTCCTGAAGCTGAAATTCTTTTCTTCCGACTTTCTCAACGCAATTCATAACGTCAAGCAGCCATCCTCTCGCTTCATCAGTTTCGTTTCTAAGGAAGAGCGTCTTCTGCCATTGTTCTAAAATGGCTTCTTTGGATTGAACGGCTCCATTCCGGATAACAAAAATTCTTCCAACCTCTGGAATTTGGCTGAGAAGAATGTTGCATCCTATCCATCCTGCCCTTCTAGCCGTCGCAGCCAGTGGTGGCCGTTCTTCAATTATTTTTCTTACAAAGAAATGCTTAGGCACCACGAACAGACTCGTAACCGCAAGATTCTGTATGTCGTAGTTTAGCAACAACAAATTGGGGTTATTCAGGCTTTCGAGACGAGCGCACATCGTGCTGAAGGCGCCATCTACTACCTTGCTTCCGAATTGCTTCTTCTGACTTTTCAGCTCGTAGTCTTCATTGCAATTTGTGCAAAAGAAGTCCGCGACTGGTTTATTTGCAGCGTATTGTTGAATGTTGTTGGCGCCACAGCTCGGGCAGAAGACCCAGTCTCTGACCCATCTCTCTGTCCATGCCCTCGCGTTCTGAGAACCGCTTGAGTACGAAGTTTGCTGCTCTTCAAATCCGAGCTTCAAGTTATGGACCTCTAAATTTTCACCGTCATTGCGAGGAGCGAAGCGACGAAGCAATCCAGCCTTTCTCAAGAGTGGATTGCTTCGCTTCGCTCGCAATGACGAGTAGTCTTTCACCTCTCCCCG
>JAZKID010000078.1:0-12209 GCA_040385045.1 Pseudomonadota bacterium
CGCTTTCACGCCGAACGCGGCAGCGGTGCGCAAAATCGCGCCGACATTGTGCGGATCCGTGATCTGGTCAAGAGCGAGCACGCAGCCCTCGGATTCGAGATCCTCCAGCGAAGGCGAGGCGAGGGGGCGCGATTCCAGCAGCACACCCTGATGCACCGTGTCGCGGCCGAGGATTTTGTCGATCTCCTGTGGACGGACGAGCGTGGGTTGGATTTTCGCGCCCGTATCTTCCAGCTTGCGCCATGCATTTTCCGTCGCCATCAGGCGCAAATGCTCGCGGCGCGGATTGCGCAAGGCCTCCTCGACCGTATGAAGCCCCCATAACTGCTGAACGCCGTCGGCCGCGGGCGCACGGCTGTGCTCGCGGTGGTTCTTGCGGCGTTTGAAGGGTCTGAAATTCTGTTTCGATGACATGGGTTGCAGTGCTAACGCGGCTTTTACCTGAAAGCCAGCGAAGTGTTGACAGGACGCGTCATGCGCCGTCATAAGGCTTGCATATCCGATTGGGGGAGTGTCCCGAGTGGCAAAGGGGGCGGACTGTAAATCCGCTGGCTCCGGCCTTCGCAGGTTCGAGTCCTGCCTCCCCCACCATCAAAAGCGTGAAAAATTCGCACAGGTGAGCGAATTTTAGCTTTTGATGCCAAGGAGCGTCAGCGACGCGGCAAAGCACCTAAGTTGATTTATGACAAAACTTGGAAAACAATTTGAACTTGTCGTCGCTGATATTATTAAAGAATTCGATCCGGACGTCTTGGTTAGGCAAGGAGAATGGATCCAAGGCCCTGATGGTAAGCGCGAGCTAGATGTTTATATCGAAGGCAGCGTCAATAGCATAAAACGCCGTGTTCAAATTGAATGCCGTGATTACGATCCCCAAACAAGACCTATTGGAATTAGTCATATTGATGCCTTGGATTCAAAGCATCGAGATTTACAGATAGATGTATCATTTCTGTGTAGTAATGCAGGCTTTACAAAAGATGCAAAAACAAAAGCGCATCGCTTGGGAATTAAATTAGTCGGCGCATTGCGGACAGATGATCCACGGATTCGTTACCGTGTCTTCGACAAGCTTTACATTCGACGTGTAAACATCGTTCCCCAAAGCTTAAATATAAAAATTGATTTTCTAACAGACCTGCCACCGCAGGGTAACATGCGCGTGGAAGAAATTATGTTTGAAGGCAGGCCTATATATAATTGGCTTCTAAATAGGATAGCCATTTTTTTAGGTGCTAACCCTGTCGTGAAAGGTTCTCATTCGCTTTGTTTCAGATTTAAGCAACCCGCTATGTTTGTTCTTCCTTCCGGTTATTGGTTAGCCAAAAGCATGCGTGTTGAGTTTTCACTTGATGGAAGTTGGATTGAGCAAGAAATAGAAATAGATGCTGAATCCGGTTTGTATGATTGGATACATCAAGCGGTTCAATTGTCGCCAAATTCTACTTCTGTAATCTACAAAAACATCGAGATTGGAAGCGGTGGAAATTCTGTTAGCTGTCCGCCGAATTTTGACTGGAAAAAACTAATCCTCGATTGTGCGGGGATGTCAATTTGGGCTGCTGACATTGGAGGTCTGTCTCAACCTACTAATATCCCCAATATGGACAGATTAATTGTCGACAAAGACTTGGAAATGTTTCGCAAAAATATTCCGAAGCAAGCATACTATTCTTGATTATCAAAAATTTGGAGCGGGTGAAGGGAATCGAACCCTCGTATTCAGCTTGGAAGGCTGCTGCTCTACCATTGAGCTACACCCGCTCGTTTTGCTCGCATTTATAGCTCAATGTTATTGAGTTGCCTCTTCGGGATAAACCCTCTGAGGTGAGCTACACCCGCGTTCTCCCAATATGTGCCAGAATGAAGCGCCCGCATCAAGAACGGGCTTGGCTTATGCCTTGCAACTTGCTAACGCCTCAGTTCCTTTAGGAGTGTAGCTCAATTGGCTAGAGCGTCGGTCTCCAAAACCGAAGGTTGGGGGTTCGAGACCCTCCACTCCTGCCATTCTTTAGACAGGCGATAGTTATGAGTATCGAGACCTGGCTGGCCTTTGTTTTTTTTGCCATTCTCGCCTGCACATCGCCGGGGCCGAACATGCTGATGATGCTGTCGAACGCAACACAGCATGGCGTGCGGCAGACCCTGCCTCTGATGGCCGGATGCTTTGTTTCTGTCATCATTGTTTTGATCGCGACGATTGCCGGAATAGGCACCCTGCTGAAAACAGCGACGCTCTTGCTCGACATCATTCGTTATGCAGGTGCGGCTTATCTCATTTATATTGGAATACTCAGTTGGCGTGCGGGAGATCATGCGCAGGCTTTTCTGCCTGCCGATGTTCATGACAGCAGGCTATGGACAAAAAAATTCCGCCAGGGCCTTTTTCTCGGTCTTAGCAATCCGAAAGCCTATCTGTTTTTCGGTGCCGTGTTTTCTCAATTCATTGATGCCAATTTGCCGCTGTTCCCGCAGGCGATCATATTTTCCGTAACGCTTCTGGTTATCGAATTTTGCAGCTACATGCTTTATGCGTCCGGCGGTGCAACGCTGCGGCGCTTTATTAAAAATCCGGCTTTCCATAAAATATTCTCACGCTTGATGGGCGGTGTTTTTATCGCCTTCGGACTGCTGTTTCTTTTTTTCAGGGTGCATTGAAGGCTTGCCTCTTGATATAAATAGTTCAAATTGTACTTTTCATGGCCAATTTTTGTGCAATGATGTTCTTATTTATGGAGATTAAGCATGGTCAGTTTAGATAAAGCTTATGGGGCAAGCTCTGCATTGCAAGCATCGAATAACGTCAGCAAAAACTGGGGCGATACCGATTTTGCCAAGAAGATGCAAAAAGTTAGAAACGCCTATGCAAAATCCCAAGTTAAAAAAGACGTCGACGCTATCTTAAGACAAGAGAGTGAAATTCGTTCTATTATCGATAGCGTCGAAAGCCGCGCTACCGGTAAAAATCGCTCTTCTGCGCCGAATGCCGCAGATGTAACCTTCCTAAATAATACACTCAAAAAAATGCGCACTCTTGAGCGCCGTTTTGACAGTGAGATGGCTCGCTATATGATCAAGAATGCTGGCGTTATACCCGATGAGCAATTTCGAAGACTAAGAGAAGATGTTGACGTTGCTTTAGCAATTGCTGACCAATTTCGATTGACTGAAAGAATGCCACTCAACCCGCCATCGGATTATTTATAAGTTTTCGACTGAATAAAATTCAGACCAGTAAAATTACTTGTTGCATAGCTTCAATATGCTGTTTCTTTTTTTCAGGGTGAACTGAATCGCACCGGAACCGGAAACCGCTGTGAGTGGTTATATCTTCAACCCGAGGATTGAAGATGAAAAAGCCGAACGACCAGATGCAAGCGGTGCTCGATGTTCATAAAGAGATGGGGCCGCTTCCCATTGAGAGTCTGACGGGAGAGCAGGCACGGCAGATTCCGTTGCTCGATCGCGCAGCTGTCGGTGTTTACGGTCACAGTCTGATGAAGAAGGCGATGGCGCCGCTGCCGCCCAATGTCGGCAAGGTCGAGAACAAAATTCTTCCGCATAATCTTATGGTCCGCGTTTATACGCCGAAAGGCGACATGCCACGCGGCGGCTGGCCGGGTCTTGTCTATTTCCATGGCGGCGGATGGGTCATCGCGACGCTGGATACATATGACAGTTCATGCCGTGCTTTGTGCCTTGGTGCGGAATGCGTGGTTGTCTCAGCTCACTATCGGCAGGCGCCCGAACATCCGTGGCCTGCTGCAATCGAAGATGCTTTTGCCGCGCATGAATGGGTTGTGCAGAATGCTGGCCAGCTTGGCATTGACGGCACGCGTATCGCGATTGGCGGCGAAAGCGCCGGCGGAAATCTCGCGACGGTGACGGCGCTCGCGGCGCGTGACAAGGGTGCGCCGCTTCCTGTTCATCAGGTGCTGGTCTATCCGGTCACTGACCTGCTGGCCGGTTTCAACAGTCCTTCGGCAATCGAGAACAAGAACGCCAAGCCGCTCAATCAGGCGATGCTCAGCTGGTTCTATGATAAATATGTGCCGGAAGGCGCGGACCGGAGCGATCCATCCATTTCGCCATTATATGCCAAGCTTGAAGGCCTGCCGCCGACAACCATCATTCTGGCCGAGATCGACCCGCTTCGCACCGATGGCGAAGTGTATGCCAGAAAGCTGGAAGAAGCGGGGGTTGCCGTCAATCTTAAGTGCTATGAAGGCGTTACCCACGAATTCTTCGGTCTAGGCGGCCTTGTCTCCGAAGCCAACAAAGCTGTGGCCGAGGTCTCCGCCGACTTGAGAAAAGCCTTCGGCAATGAGACCATGATGCAAAGGCTGTCGGCTTAAAAGTCCGGTTCAGCCCTGATATTTAAAAAAGCCTTGCCAGCCCCTTGCGCTGGCGGGAAAAATTGTCTATTTCAAAAAGCTTCGGCGGCAAAGCGCATTTCCGGATACGATAGATTATGGCAAATCCAGTTCAGTTCCTGCAGCAAGTGCGGCAGGAGGCGGGGAAAGTTTCATGGCCGTCACGGCGCGAAACTCTCATCACCACAGGTATGGTGCTTCTCTTCGTTCTTGTAACATCGCTTTTCTTCCTCGGCGTTGACCAGCTCATCGCCGTGGCTTTGTCATATCTCTTGGGTTTTGGGCGGTAATCGGATCATTCATGACGGCGCGTTGGTACATCGTTCACGCTTACTCGAATTTCGAAAACAAGGTCGCCGAGGCGATCGTCGAGAAAGCAAAACAGCAGAAGCTTGATACGCATATCGAGCAGATCCTCGTTCCGACCGAGAAGGTTGTGGAAGTCCGCCGCGGCCGCCGCGTCGATAGTGAGCGCAAGTTTTTCCCCGGCTATGTGCTGGTGAAGGCGGAGATGACCGACCAGGTGTTCCACCTGATCAAGAACACGCCGAAAGTAACGGGTTTCCTCGGTAGCGACAACAAGCCGCAGCCGATTTCCGAAGCCGAAGCGATGCGGATTATCAATCAGGTGCAGGAAGGCGTCGACAAGCCGAAGCACTCGATCATTTACGAAATCGGCGAGCAGGTGCGTGTCACCGAAGGGCCGTTCGCGTCCTTCAACGGCAACGTTGAGGAAGTCGACATGGAGCGCGCGCGCTTGAAAGTCGCCGTTTCGATTTTCGGCCGCGCGACGCCGGTCGAACTGGAATTCAGTCAGGTGCAGAAAGCCGTCTGACTGTTGCTGCTGCGCCTTGGCGCAGCAAAACGTACTGTGGAAGGATTGCCCGCTTCGCCAGCGGGATCAAATCCGCACCACGGCACCCCGCGCGAAAGGTTCGCGCTTAAGGCAGTTGCAGAACGCAAGTTCTGCACTATTTAAAGGAGTGAAAGATGGCGAAAAAAATTGCGGGCTATGTGAAGCTCGAAATCCCAGCAGGCGGCGCAAGCCCGCAGCCCCCGATTGGTCCTGCGCTCGGTCAGCGCGGCATCAACATCATGGGCTTCTGCAAAGAGTTCAATGCGAAGACAACCGGTCCTGCCTATGAAAAAGGCATGCCTGTTCCTGTCGTCATTACCTATTACGTCGACAAGTCGTTCTCGTTCGAAACGAAAACGGCGCCGGTGTCCTACTTCCTGAAAAAGGCCGCAGGCATCACGGCAGGCCACAAAACAACCGGCCGCGGTTTTATCGGCAAAGTAAAAGAAAGCGATCTCGTGAAGATCGCCGAACAGAAAATGAAAGACCTGAATTGCGACACCGTTGACTCTGCCGTTGCGCAGATCCGCGGTTCGGCGCGTTCCATGGGCCTCGAGGTGGTGTGATGAGCAAAGCTGGCAAAAGAATTCGCAAGTGCCGCGAAAATGTCGATGCAACGAAATCGTACAGCATCGCGGAAGCTGTAAAGCTGATCAAGCAGAACGCCAAGGCGAAGTTCGATGAAACGGTCGAAGTTGCATTGAACCTCGGCATTGATCCGCAGCAGGCCGACCAGCAGGTGCGCGGCGTTTGCAACCTGCCGAACGGTTCCGGCCGTAAGGTGCGCGTTGCGGTTTTCGCACGCGGCCCGAAAGCCGAAGAAGCGAAAGCTGCCGGTGCCGATATCGTCGGCGCGGAAGAGCTGGTTGAAGAAATCAACAAGGGCAAGATCAACTTCGATCGCGCCATCGCAACACCGGACGTCATGCCGCTGATGGGCAAGGTCGCGAAAGTGCTTGGCCCGCGTGGCCTGATGCCGAACCCGAAAGTCGGCACCGTGACGATGGATGTTGCGGGTGCGGTGAAAGCTGCCAAGACAGGCTCGGTTGAATTCCGCGTCGAGAAAGCCGGCATCATTCAGGCTGGCATCGGCAAGGCGTCGTTCACTGAAGAAGCGCTTGTACAAAACATCAAGGCGTTCACCGACGCGGTTTCGAAAGCGAAACCGTCGGGTGCGAAAGGTGTCTACATTCAGCGCGTTGCGATCAGCTCCACGATGGGGCCGGGCGTGCGTGTCGAAACTGCCAGCCTCACGGCTGCGTAAATAAAGAATTCGTCGCGGGAGAAATTCCGCGGTGAGCGCGAAAAAGAAATTTTTCGTGAGCCCGTCCGAGACTGCAGGTGAGAGTTTCTCTCTTAATCTCCTGCATAGACGAGAGTGAACGCTTTTGCGGGGTAACCCGCGCTAACGTTCAAACCGTTTTCAATGCCTCTTCATTGAGGCGTGAGGTCGGGCTGAAGAATGCTCCATCGGAATGTTTCCGGCGGAGTCTTTTCAACCCGTGGCGTGTAAACGCCACTTGAGGAGAAGTGACTTGGATAAAGCGGAAAAAAAGGCACTCGTCAGTGACCTGAACGCGGCTTTCAAGCAATCGGGTTCGGTTGTGATCGCACACTATGCGGGCTTAACCGTTGCCGACATGCAAAATCTGCGCAAGCAGATGAAAGCCAAGGGCGGTACTGTCAAGGTTGCCAAAAACCGTCTCACAAAGCTCGCTCTTCAGGGTGCAGGTCTGGCCGATTTCAGCGCGTTGCTGACAGGGCCGACTGTCCTTGCCTATTCACAAGATCCAATGGCGGCTCCCAAAGTCGCTTCCGATTTTGCGAAGGGTAATGACAACTTTGTTTTGCTCGGCGGTGCCATGGGCGAAACATTGCTCGATGCCAGTGGCGTGAAGCAGCTTGCTTCCCTGCCATCGCTCGACGAACTGCGCGGAAAGCTCATCGGGCTTCTTCAGGCGCCTGCGACAAAGATCGCCGGTGTTCTGCAAGCGCCTGCTGGCCAGCTCGCCCGCGTTTTCTCGGCTTATGGCGCGAAGGCGTGAACCCGAAAGACCAATTTTTGAGACACATGAACTAACGGTTTGAACCAAAAGGAATGAAAAATGACTGACTTAAGCAAAATTGTCGAAGACCTGTCGAAACTCACCGTCATCGAAGCAGCTGAACTTTCAAAGCTGCTCGAAGAAAAGTGGGGCGTATCTGCTGCAGCACCTGTCATGATGGGCGGCGGCGGTCAGGGCCAGGGTCAAGGCCAGGGCGGCGCAGCTGCTGAAGAGAAGACGGAATTCAACGTCGTTCTCAAGGCTGCAGGCGACAAGAAAATCGAAGTGATTAAAGTCGTTCGCGAAATCACGGCTCTCGGCCTGAAAGAAGCGAAAGACCTCGTCGAAGGCGCACCGAAACCACTGAAAGACGGCATTGCCAAGGCTGAAGCTGAAGAAATCAAGAAGAAGCTCACAGCTGTCGGCGCGACTGTCGATATCGTCTGATTTCGGCTGACACGATTTGAATAAGGCAGGGGCATTTTTTTGCCCCTGCCATGACTGCTTCAAGGTGCAATGAAAGACATTTACCTGTCGCGTGATTTGCATCTGTTAAAGGAATTGGGAACAGAAGGTTTAGGACGAATGGCCACATCGCAGGCGCAAAGTTTTATCGGTCGCAAACGGGTCCGCAAGGTTTTCGGTCACATCAGGGAAGTGGCGGAAATGCCGAACCTGATCGAGGTGCAAAAAGCATCTTACGACCAGTTCCTGATGGTGGACGAACCTGCCGGCGGCCGTGCCGATGAAGGATTAAACGCGGTTTTCCGCTCGGTGTTCCCGATCTCCGATTTCGCCAACACGGCGATGATGGAATTCGTGCGCTATGAATTCGATGCGCCGAAATACGACGTGGAAGAATGCCGCCAGCGCGGTATGACCTATTCCGCGCCGCTGAAACTCACGCTGCGCCTCATCGTATTCGATGTCGATGTCGAAACCGGCGCGCGCTCTGTCAAAGATATTAAAGAGCAAGAAGTCTACATGGGCGACATGCCGCTCATGACCATGAACGGTACATTCATCGTCAACGGCACGGAACGCGTGATTGTTTCGCAGATGCACCGCTCACCTGGCGTATTCTTCGATCACGACAAGGGCAAAACCCACGCGTCCGGCAAACTGCTGTTTGCGGCCCGCATCATTCCGTATCGCGGATCATGGCTCGATATCGAGTTTGACGCGAAAGACATCGTTTTCGCCCGTATCGACCGTCGCCGCAAAATCGCGGTGACATCGCTTCTCTTTGCGCTCGGCATGGACGCGACGCAAATTCTCGACACGTTCTACAAAAAAATTCCGTTCACCCGCACCAAGCAGGGCTGGAAAATGCCGTTCTCGGCTGACCGCCTGCGCAGCCAGAAGTTCGCGTACGACATCGTCAACGCGAAGAGCGGCGAAGTGATCATCGAAGCCAATAAAAAGGTGACGATGAAAGACATTCGCAGCCTCACGGAAGCCAAGGTGAAAGACCTCGGCGTGTCCGACGATGCGCTGATCGGCCAATATCTCGGCGACGATATCGTTGACATGAAAACCGGTGAAATCTTCGCCGAAGCCGGCGATGAAATCACGGCGAAGATGCTGAAGATGTTTGCGGAGCAGGGCACCGACGATCTGCCGATCCTCGACATCGACCACATCAACACGGGCGGTTACATCCGCTCGACGCTCGCCGTCGACAAAAATGCGACGCGCGAAGAAGCGCTGTTCGACATCTATCGCGTCATGCGCCCGGGTGAGCCGCCAACGATTGAAGCGGCGGAAGCGATGTTCAATTCGCTGTTCTTCGACAGTGAGCGCTACGACCTGTCATCTGTCGGCCGCGTGAAAATGAACATGCGCCTTGAACTCGATGCGCCGGATACGATGCGCGTTCTGCGCAAGGACGACATTCTTGCCGTTATCAAGACGCTGGTGGATCTGCGTGACGGTCGCGGTGAAGTCGATGACATCGACCATCTCGGCAACCGCCGCGTGCGCTCGGTCGGCGAGTTGATGGAAAATCAATATCGCATCGGCCTGCTGCGCATGGAACGCGCGATCAAGGAACGCATGTCGTCGGTCGAAATCGACACGGTGATGCCGCAGGATCTGATTAACGCGAAGCCAGCGGCGGCAGCCGTTCGCGAATTCTTCGGCTCCTCGCAGCTGTCGCAGTTCATGGATCAAACCAACCCGCTGTCTGAAATCACCCACAAGCGCCGCCTTTCGGCCCTTGGACCTGGCGGTTTGACGCGCGAACGTGCCGGCTTCGAAGTGCGCGACGTGCACCCGACGCATTACGGCCGTATCTGTCCGATCGAAACGCCGGAAGGCCCGAACATCGGTCTTATCAACTCGCTCGCAACATTCGCACGTGTGAACAAGTACGGTTTCATCGAAAGTCCGTATCGCAAGGTCGAGAAGGGCCGCGTGACCGACGAGGTTGTCTACCTTTCCGCGATGGAAGAAGGCCGCCACTACGTCGCGCAGGCAAACGTTGCCATGGATGCCAAGGGCAAGATCACGGATGATCTCGTCGTCGTGCGTCACGCTGGTGAAGTGATGACCATTCCGCTCGACAAGGTCGATCTTGTCGATGTGTCGCCGAAGCAGCTTGTTTCCGTTGCCGCGGCACTGATCCCGTTCCTTGAGAACGACGACGCCAACCGCGCCCTGATGGGTTCGAACATGCAACGTCAGGCCGTGCCGCTGGTGCGCGCCGAAGCGCCGCTGGTCGGCACAGGCATGGAAGCAATCGTCGCCCGCGATTCCGGCGCTGCGATTGCGGCCCGCCGCTCGGGTGTGATCGATCAGGTTGACGCGACACGTATCGTTATCCGCGCTGTCGATGAAAAAGATCCGACGAAGCCGGGTGTCGACATTTACAACCTCTTGAAGTTCCAGCGTTCCAACCAAAACACCTGCATCAACCAGCGTCCGCTGGTAAAAGTCGGTGATCGCGTGCAGGCTGGCGACATCGTTGCTGACGGCCCGTCGACCGATCTTGGCGAACTCGCGCTTGGCCGTAACGTGCTCGTCGCGTTCATGCCATGGAACGGTTACAACTTCGAAGACTCCATTCTTCTTTCCGAGCGTATCGTGAAAGACGACGTGTTTTCGTCCATTCACATCGAGGAATTCGAAGTGATGGCGCGCGACACGAAATTGGGGCCGGAAGAAATCACCCGCGATATTCCGAACGTTTCGGAAGAGCAGCTGAAAAACCTCGACGAAGCTGGCATCGTTTACATCGGCGCGGAAGTGCGCGCAGGCGACATTCTGTGCGGCAAGATCACGCCGAAGGGCGAAAGCCCGATGACGCCGGAAGAAAAACTTCTGCGCGCCATCTTCGGTGAAAAAGCATCAGACGTTCGCGATACATCGTTGCGTGTTCCGCCGGGCGTGCAGGGCACGATCGTCGAAGTGCGGGTGTTCAACCGTCACGGCATCGATAAAGACGAACGCGCTCTCGCGATCGAACGCGAAGAAATCGAACGTCTCGCAAAAGACCGAGACGATGAACAGGCGATCCTTGATCGCAACACGTTCGGCAGTCTGATCGATCTTCTCGATGGCAAGAAGGCCGTGTCTGGCCCGAAGACGCTCGAGAAGGACGCGAAGCTCACGAAAGAAATGCTTGCCGACATGTCGCGCGGGCAGCTCTGGCAGATCGCCGTTGCCGACGACAAGCTGATGGTGAAAATCGAAGCGATGCGCAAACTGTACGACGAGTCGAAAAAGGCGCTGGAACAGCGCTTCCTCGACAAGGTCGAAAAGCTGCAGCGCGGCGACGAATTGCCGCCGGGCGTGATGAAGATGGTCAAAGTCTTCGTCGCGGTGAAGCGTAAAATCCAGTCGGGCGACAAGATGGCCGGCCGTCACGGTAACAAGGGTGTCGTGTCGCGCATCATGCCGATCGAAGACATGCCGTTCCTTCCGGATGGCACGCACGTCGATATCGTGCTGAATCCGCTTGGTGTGCCTTCGCGCATGAACGTCGGTCAGATTTTGGAAACTCATTTGGGTTGGGCCTGCGCAGGCATGGGTCTCAAGATCGGCGAGATGATCGAGAGTTACAAAGCCAAGGGTGACATCAAGCCGCTGAAGAACGTGCTCAGTACGGTCTACGGTAAAGACGAAACAGTCGCCAGCATGAACGACAACGAACTGCTTGAGCTTGGCAACAACATTACGCACGGTGTTCCGATTGCAACGCCCGTCTTCGACGGCGCGCGCGAGAAAGACATCGAAGTGATGCTCGAAATGGCAGGTCTCGATAAATCGGGGCAGGTGACATTGTTCGACGGCCGTACCGGCGAACAGTTCGATCGTAAGATCACAGTCGGCTACATTTATATGCTGAAGCTGCACCATCTCGTCGACGACAAAATCCATGCGCGCTCGATCGGTCCGTATTCGCTCGTCACGCAGCAGCCGCTCGGCGGCAAGGCGCAGTTCGGCGGACAGCGTTTCGGGGAAATGGAAGTCTGGGCGCTGGAAGCTTACGGCGCCGCTTACACGCTGCAGGAAATGCTCACCGTCAAATCCGACGACGTGGCAGGCCGCACGAAAGTGTATGAAGCGATTGTTCGCGGCGAAGATGCGTTCGAAGCCGGTATTCCGGAATCGTTCAACGTTCTCGTCAAGGAAATGCGCTCGCTCGGCCTCAATGTCGATCTCGTGCATAACAAGAAGCAGGACAATGAAGAGGGCGGCAGCATTGCGCAGCTGCCCGACGCAGCTGAATAATTTTAAGCTGCCCGCTTGATGCGGGCAGCGGTTTGTAATGAAGATTTTGGAATGTAGCTCAAGGAGAGCTTGATGAACCAGGAAGTAATGAATCTTTTCAATAGCCAGGCGCCGGCGCAGGTCTTCGACAAGATCCGCATCTCGATCGCTTCACCGGAGAAGATTTTAAGCTGGTCTTACGGCGAAATCAAAAAGCCTGAG
>JAZKID010000079.1:0-3316 GCA_040385045.1 Pseudomonadota bacterium
ATGGGCGCCGATCCTGTGGCCGCTGCGCGGCGTCATCCCCCTTACCGCCTTCATTTTGCGAGCCTGCCCAAAAACGTTTCCCGGTAGTACAGTGCAAAGGCCTCTTTGAGGGCCTTTCTTGCTTCTGGACTGGGCGAGGGTAAGTCATTTAGCAGTGGATCGTGCTGAGCCAGAAACTTGCCGAGGCCGGTCATTATCCGGCCATCGACATTCTCGAATCCCGTTCGCGCGTAATGGACCACGTGGTCTCGAAAGAGCATCTCGCCGCCGCGACACGTTTGCGTGAACTTGTCTCGCGCTACCGTGAAATCGAACTGCTGCTGCAGGTCGGCGAATACCGTTCCGGTTCCGACCCGATCGCCGACGAAGCGGTTGCAAAAATTAATGACATCAACGCCTTCCTGCGTCAGCCGCCGGACGAGATCACCACGTACAACCAGACCGTTGAGCGCCTGCTGGAACTGGCTGAATAATGGCCGGAAACCCCGTCCAGCTCCAGCGCCTGCACGAAATCCGCAAGCGCAAACAGGAATCCGCGCGCCGCGTGTATGGCGAAGCCCTGAAAGAGCTGATGCAGGCTGAACGCCTTCTCAAAATGCTCAAGATCCGCCGCATCGAATTCGGCAAAGCCATCGAAAACCGTGCCCACGAGGATGCTCAAGCTCTTGTGAACAGGTCCTCCGGCATCAACAGCATCGAGGCCGCCCACGACGCTTTTAAGCGCCGCGAGAAGGCTTTGCATGATATGGACAAGGATATCGAGCGGGCGAATCAACATCGGGACGCCTGCGCCGAGAAAGCGGAACAAGCGCGAATCGACTATGCTAACAAGAGTAAGGCCGAGAAGAAATTATCGGAGCTAGTCAGCCGCGAGGCCACCGAGGCGGTCCGCCGCGCCGACAGGCTGGAAGAGTTGTCGCAAGACGTTACAGTTAGGGATGCGAAGACAGGAAGATGGAATACACGTCCGAGCACATGAGTTTCGGTAATCCGGGGGGGCAGGCCGCCTTCCCTTCTTCGCCTGCAAAAACTTATGTGCCGCCATCGATCCGCCAGGACGATATTCTCTACAACCAGATTTTAGGAAAATCGCGCGAAGCCTTCGTGGTGGAAACGCCGCAGGGCACGCTCTCCGTCACACCTGTCCACCCGTCCAGCATTGCGCCCGGCACCGTCCCTTTCGCGGGCGTGCGCTTCACATTCGACGGCGACCTTTTCACATTGTGGCTGCCGGCCGGCGCGTTGTCGGCGCTTCTTTACCGCACCGATCCTGATATCGCGCTGTCACAAATTGCGCCCGTCACGCGCGCGCTGGTTTTTGAAAGCCTGTTCGAAGAACTGTTCGAGGAAATGGAGCGCAGCGGAATCGCGCTTCACATCGACGAAGTCGCCGACCCGGTCCGCGATCCGCCGGGTGTGATTGGTTTGAAAATATCGCTCGGTGACCTGCCGGGTTTTGTCGGCCTGATCGAAGCTCACAAACCTGTCGCCGACCGTTTTCTTAACTGGGTTGCGCAGCTGCCGGAACAGCGCCGCCCGATCAGCGATCTGCCGATTGTCGCGCGCGTGATGGCGGGCCTGACCTGGCTGCCTGCCGAAGGGCTTTCCAATCTGCGCCCGGGCGACGCGGTCGTTTTCGATGTCAGCTGGCTTGGCCAGAAACGCGCGCCGGTCGTGATCGGCGAAGAGATTGTCCGCGCCTGCGCGGTTGAAACAAAAGGCTTTGTGGTTCTAGATGAACCCGCTTTTCGCGATATCAAAGAAAGAAACATGTGGTTGATGGAGGGGGATATGAGTTCAGAACGCGGACCCGGCATGGAGCCGGAAGTTGCGCTCGTCAATGATCTGGAGGTGAAGCTGACATTCGAGCTTGGCCGGTTGCAGATGACTGTCGGCGATGTCGAAAAGGTTGAACCCGGTTATGTGTTCGAGCTCAGCCGCCAGCCTAATCAGGCTGTCGACATTTATGTCCTCAACCGTCTTGTCGGCTGGGGCGAGCTTGTCATGGTTGCCGACAAGATCGGTGTGCGCGTCACGAAAATCTTCAAGTAGGTTTTTAAAAGATGGAAGGCTTGCAGGCCCCGAATTTCATTGCGCTTTTTGCGCTGACCCTCGTTGCAGGAATGCTGCCGTTCCTGATTGTGGGCGTGACGTCGTTTGCGAAAATCGCCGTGGTGCTTTTCATCGTCAGAAACGCGCTCGCCATTCAGCAGGCGCCGCCGAACATCTTGCTCTACGGCATCGCGCTGATTTTGACAGGCTATATCATGGCACCGGCGCTGACCCAGGTTTACACTGTCGTCTCCGACCCGCAGGCGAAATATCAAAATTTTGAAGACTGGCAAAAAATTGCCGGCGAGGCCTCTCGGCCGATCCGCGATTTCATGACGCGCAATACGGTGGAGCGCGACCGCCAGTTCTTCGTGCAGACATCGGAAAAGATCTGGAAAGATTCAACTGTACCGATTCCGCAATCGACGGATTTCGTCGTGCTGGTTCCGGCTTTCCTGTCTTCCGAGCTGACGAAAGCCTTCGAGATCGGTTTCCTTTTATACCTGCCCTTTGTGATGATCGACTTTGCCATCAGCGCCATTCTTGTCGCGCTCGGCATGCAGATGATGTCGCCGACCGTGATTTCGACGCCGTTGAAACTCCTGCTGTTCGTGCTGGTCGAAGGCTGGCTGCGCCTGATGCAGGGGTTGATCCTGAGCTATGTTTAGGAGCTAGAAAGCGATGCAGTTCGCCGCGCTCTCAAATGAAGTTTATCAGATCCTGATCGCGACGATGGTCCTGACCGGACCATTCCTGATCGTCGCCATTTTTCTCGGGCTGGTTCTGGGTCTCGTGCAAGCGGTGACGCACATTCAGGACCAGACCGTTCCGCAGCTTGTGAAAATCATCGTCCTGTCGTTGATGGCGCTTGGTTTCGGCATGTGGCTGTCGATCCCGCTTTATGAGCAGACGGTCCATGTCTTCAGCGCGTTTCCCTATATCGTGAGATGACGCATGGAGAGCATCCCGCTCGATGAGCTGATCGAATGGCTGCGGCGGATATTTCCCGCTTTTTTCCTGGCTGCAATTGCGCGGCGTGTTGCGCACGGGCGTCGTCGTCGTACTGTCCATTCCCAATATCGCTTTCATCTATTTCAATCTCGGCCCGTCGCCGGATCTCGGGATGTTTACGGCCCTGCCGCTGATCGTCAAGGAACTGGTGATCGGCATGGTGTTCGGCATGGTTCTCGGCATGCCTTTCTGGGCCGCGCAAATTGCCGGCGATGTGACCGATGCTTTTCGTGGCGCGAGCCAGGCCAACCTG
>JAZKID010000080.1:0-7519 GCA_040385045.1 Pseudomonadota bacterium
AGGCACCGGTTTTTGGTACCGGCATTCCCAGGTTCGAATCCTGGCGCCCCAGCCATTTAAATGCCGGCCATCCAGTCATGAGTAGCGAAATGCCAGATCGTTCAGCCGCTTCACAAATCAGTTTCGACGATTTTCAAAAGGTGGATATCCGCGTCGGCACAATTGTTTTCGCCGAAGTATTTGCCGAGGCGCGCAAGCCCGCCTACAAACTTGTCATCGATTTTGGTCCAGAGATCGGCATGAAGAAATCATCGGCGCAGATTACGAAACATTATGAATGCGCCGCGCTTACGGGCAGGCAGGTCGCCGCCATTGTCAATTTTCCGCCACGGCAGATCGGCCCGATGATGTCGGACGTGCTGACGCTTGGCTTTCCGGACGAAAACGGGGAAGTCGTATTGATTTCGCCAACGCAGAACATTCCGAATGGCGGGAGACTGTTTTGATCGCGGCTATCGAGATCTGGCGCGGGGCAGAGGTTGAAAGTACGCATGATGTCGCCGTCTGTGTGATGAACGACAGCGGCAAAAACGTTTTTGAATGGGGCGATGTCTCTCTCAAAACATTCCCGCGTTCGGCGATCAAGATTATCCAGGCGATGCCGCTTGTCATGTCGGGTGCCGCCGATGCTTACGGGCTTGACGAGCGCATGCTCGCTCTCACCTGCGCATCGCATAGCGGCGAACCTGAACATGCGGCGCTTGCCGCGGACATGCTGGCAAAAGCAGGTTTAAGCGTTGCCGATCTCGAATGTGGCGCGCACATGCCCTCGCATAAAGGGGCGGCCTACGATCTGGCGATTGCGCATGAAAAGCCGTCGGCGCTGCATAACAATTGTTCCGGCAAACATGCCGGCATGCTGCTTTATGCAAAACATATGGGATACCCGACTAAAAATTACGTGCAGCCGGATCATCCCGTGCAGCGCGACATCCGCGCTTTGCTGGAAAAAGTTTTATCCGAAACCGTTTCGACGATTGCTATCGATGGCTGTTCGATACCCGCTTACACCTTTTCGCTCATTGCTATGGCACGCGGTTTTGCGCAACTGGGCACGGGGCAGGGGTTGCCGGAAAATGAATTGGCTGCAGCCGCGCGCCTGCGGGCCGCCTGTGCCGCCTACCCGTTCTATGTCGCGGGAACTGGTCGCTTCGATACGAAAGTGATGCAGATGTTCGGTGATCGTGTGTTTGTCAAAACCGGAGCCGAAGGCGTCTATTGCGGCATTTTCCCTGAAAAGAAACTGGGCTTCGTGCTAAAAGCGCTCGATGGCGCGACGCGCGCAGCAGAATGCATGACGGCAAACCTGATCGCATCGTTTCTGGAGCTCAGCGAAAACGAAAAGGAATTCCTCGCGCCGTTGTGCGCACCTGTGCTGACAAACTGGCGCGGGACGGAAGTTGGAAAAATAAAACCTGCCGATAAATTTTTGGCAGCATTGCACCAATAAACCTACTCGTTCACGCGCAGCAGTTTTCCAAGCAGCTGGAACGCCGCATCGACGATGACCGTGCCGGGCGGGAAGATTGCGGCAGCGCCCGCATCCAGCATCGCCTGATGGTCATGCGGCGGAATGACGCCGCCGACGATAATCATGATGTCCTGCCGCCCCAGTTTCTTAAGCGCCGCGCGCAGCTCCGGCACCAGCGTGAGGTGGCCGGCCGTGAGCGACGACACGCCGATAATATGCACGTCGTTTTCGGCGGCAAGTTTTGCGGCTTCGTCCGGAGTCTGGAACAGTGGCCCGATATCGACATCGAAACCGAGATCGGCGAAAGCGGAAGCGATCACTTTCTGGCCGCGGTCATGCCCGTCCTGCCCCATTTTCGCGACAAGAATGCGCGGGCGACGGCCTTCGCGCGCTTCAAAAGCGGAAACGCGCTTTTCAAACAGGTTAAGTTTTTCCGGATCGATTTTAAGCGCCTTCCGGTAAACGCCGTGCACACCCTTGATGTCGGCCTGATAGCGGCCGAACACTTTCTCAAGCGCCAGCGATATTTCGCCGACCGTCGCTTTCGCGCGCGCGGCTTCGACGGCTTTCGGGTCACGCTCCGCTTTCAGCCTTTCCAGCTTTGCAAGCTGCGCTTTGCGAACGGCCGTGTTGTCGACTTTGAGAAGATCGATCTCTTCCTCATTCGCGAGGCGAAATTTGTTGACGCCGACAAGTGTTTGTTCACTGCTGTCGATGCGCGCCTGCGTGCGTGCGGCCGCTTCCTCAATTTTGAGTTTGGGCAGGCCCTGCTCAATCGCTTTCGCCATGCCACCAAGTTTTTCGACTTCCTCGATATGTTGCAGCGCGCGGCTTGCGAGATCGTGCGTCAGTTTCTCGACATAATAGGATCCGCCCCACGGATCGGCGGGGTGCAGCGTTTCGGATTCATGCTGCAGCACCAGCTGCGTGTTGCGTGCGATGCGCGCCGAAAAATCGGATGGGAGCGCCAGCGCTTCATCAAGCGCGTTGGTGTGCAGCGATTGCGTGCCGCCCTGCGTTGCCGCCATCGCTTCGATGCAGGTGCGCACAACGTTGTTGAACGGGTCTTGCGCTGTCAGCGACCAGCCGGATGTCTGGCAGTGCGTGCGCAAAATTAAGGACTTTTCGTTTTGCGGTTCGAACTGTTTGACAAGCTTCGCCCACAGCAGGCGCGCGGCACGCAACTTTGCCACCTCCATGAAAAAATTCATGCCGATGCCGAAAAAGAACGACAGGCGTGGTGCGAACGTATCGACAGGCAGGCCCGCCTTGATGCCGGCGCGGATATAATCAATGCCGTCGGCCAGCGTGTAGGCCAGCTCCAGATCGGCCGTCGCGCCCGCCTCCTGCATGTGATAACCGGAAATCGAGATCGAATTGAACTTCGGCATATGCTGCGCGGTATATTCGAAAATATCCGACACGATGCGCATCGAAGGTGCGGGTGGATAAATATAAGTGTTCCGCACCATGAATTCTTTGAGAATATCGTTCTGAATCGTACCGGCAAGCTGTTCGGGCTTCACGCCCTGTTCTTCCGCGGCGACAATATACAGCGCGAGGATCGGCAGCACCGCGCCGTTCATCGTCATCGACACGCTCATCTGGTCAAGGGGTATCTGATCGAACAAGGTACGCATGTCGTAAATACTATCGATGGCGACGCCAGCCATGCCGACATCGCCGGTGACGCGCGGGTGGTCGCTGTCATAACCGCGATGTGTTGCGAGATCGAAGGCGACGGACAGGCCTTTCTGTCCGCCTGCCAGATTGCGGCGGTAAAACGCGTTGCTTTCTTCGGCGGTCGAAAAACCGGCATATTGACGGATGGTCCACGGGCTGGTGATGAACATCGTCGGGTAGGGCCCGCGCAGATAGGGCGCAAAGCCGGGAAGGCTGTCGACGAAACGGATGCCGTCGATGTCGGCTTTATCATAAGATGTCGCGACATCGATGCCTTCGGGTGTGCGCCACGCTTCGCCCTTGCCGGATTGCGGCGGCACGGCGGTTGCAAACGGAATTTGCGTGAAATCCGGCAAGCTCATTTTTTTATTCACCGCTCCGCTCATGCTGCGACATCCTTGCGCTTGGGCGCGCTCTCTTCGAATGCAGCGGCATCGCGCCATGGTTTCAAGGCAAGTTCGGATTCATTCTGCGGCAAAAGTTTTTGCAAAACGGCGACATTGCGCGGCTGCGGGTCCTGATAGGCCGTAATGCCGATGATGCGCTTTTCTTCCGCGCGGTAAGAGGCCATGCGCGCCGCGCGTTTTTCTTTGACCGCGCTTTGCAGTGTGCCGCATTGCAGCGCGGCAATGATACCGCCCTGTTTTTCAACGCTCTGAAAAATCGCCCACGCCACTTGTGCCAGCTGCAGTGTCATTTCTTCGACATAGGAAGCGCCGCGTGCCGCATCCTGTACGGCAGCGAGATGGGATTCTTCACGCAGGATATTGAGTGTGTTGCGCGCCAGCCGCCGTGCGAAAGCATCCGGCAGGCCGAGCGCGGAAGTGTGAGGCAGCACAGTGATTTTCTCCGCGCCGCCGATCATCGCCGCAGAAGCCGCCAGCGTGTTGCGGATGAGATTGGTTGCGGGGTCTTTCGCCGTCAGCATGCGCAATGATGTTTCAATAGACATATGAACCGGCTTGGCAGAGCCGGTGATAATTTCGCTGAAACGCGCCCACAGCAGGCGCATGGTGCGCAGCTTGATAATGGACGGAAACTGACGAACATCGGCGCTGAGGAGCAAGGACTGGCGGCGCAGGCCCGTTTCTAATGTCACGCCGTGCTGTTCCATCTGGCGCAGATTTTCCGTTGCCGTTGCGAGTGCGAACCCAAGCTCCTGCGCATCGCTGGCACCCGCATTGTGATAAAGCCGCGCATCGATAACAAAGCCCGCGCCTTCAGGCTTGTATTGATCGAGAAGCGCGAGCGCTTCAGCAAAATCTTTTTTAAGGGTTGGGAATTCGCCCTGATTGGCACTGCGGCCGATAAAATCGAACCCCGTATGCACGCGTGCAAATTTTGTTTGCAGGAAAGCGCGCGTCAATTCTAAGTTATTGCCGGTATCGAGCCGTACGGAAATTTTTTTTGCAGGAAAACCGTCTAAAAACCGCTCGACGTCTTTCGCATTTTCAATCGCAACCCCGAAAGGTTGCGCCGTCGCGCCTTTTGTCGTGATGACTAGCCCGTCGCAGCCATTGGCGATGTCTTCGGCCGCCTGTTCGCGCGCGGCATCGATATCCGGCAGGTCAATCCGCGGGCGCGCAACAAAGCTGCGATTATCGGGCGCGAGTGAAGGCGCATCTGTTTGCGTCGGCGTATAAAGAGGCGCAACCGCAAGCCCATCTTCCGATTGCTTCGTCAACGATGAAAGCGGCCGTTCTTTCAGGGATTTTTCTGCTGCCTTTTGCCAGTCGGCAAGCGATGGCATCGCAAAACCTTCCATCAGATCGGCAACGGGCTTTTTCATTTGGGTTCAGTTCAGGCGGCGAATTGCGACAGGCCCGGCACGCCGGAAACAAGTTCGTTCATCACGTCGTCGCCGGCATATTGCTTGCCGAGAACGAAAACATCGCGGCTGAGGTTTTGTACCTGTGTCATGTTGAGGCCGATGCCCATCAACTTGCCGCCGAGCGCCATTAAGCCGCCACCCATGCTGCCCATCATTCCCATCAGGCCGCCACCGCCCGCACTTTCGGCTTCAGCGAGAAGGCCATCTGCATCCGGAAATACGGCCATCAGTTTTGAAACAGGTTCTTCGGGGCCTTCTTTTTTCAGAAAGGCCAAAATCATGCCGACAGCCTTGCGGGCTTTCGCTTCGTCGATGCCGTGCCGGACGGCAAGGCTGGAAATGGCTTCGTTCATGAGAGGACCTCCGTTGCGGTTGAGCTTCAAGGCTATAGCGCCCGCAACGCTTTTACGCAAACCGTGCTCCATATAAAAGGAAGCCGGCAGCACATGGCTGCCGGCTCCCCAAACCGCCAGGAGAGATGTCATTGTTCGCGGTTTAAACTTTTAATTCAGTCTTGCTCGCCCTGCGGGGCGCGCTTCTTTTTCGCGGGCTTCACAAGATCGCCCATTTCGGCACGGATCAGACCCGATGTGCCTGCAGTCGTCTTTTCAGGATCGCGATCGAGTTTCTCGAACATTTTGTCGGAAACCTGTTTCACGGTTTTTTCCGAACCATCCGCCGTGAGGTCATCAAGAACCGGTTTACCCAGTTTCGACTTGTCCCAGCCATAGTCGCCGAACATTTTATTCAGCGCTTCTTTGCTGAATTTGCCGTCCTTGACGTGCTTGCTTTTGCCGAGGAAAATTTCCAGTTCATCCGGGCGAATGCCGTTCAGCTTGTTGGTGTTGATCGAAAGAAAGCCCGGTGCGCTGGATGTTACTGCATCATCCGGTTTGCTATCTTTCGTTGCATCGTCTTTTGATTCATCTTTCGATACGGCGTCATTTTTATCAACATCGATGACGATATCGTCATCCTTCGGCTTTTCTTCTTCCGTCGCGCCTGCGTTCAGTGCTTCGAACTCTTCTTCGGTCACCTGGCCGTCATGGTTCTTGTCGGCAGACTTGATCTTGTCGATCAGCGTCTTCGCGCTGATGCCGTCTTCCTTGAAGCTGGCGTAAGACAGTTTCAGGCCCAGCATGGCTGCGAAGTTTTTATATTCTTCCTCGCTCAGCTTGCCGTCACCTTCGCCTTCCTTGGCGCCGCCTGACGTATCGGCCTTCTTGATGAGTGCTTTCAGGTTGATGTGGCGGTCGGCCTTGCCGTCGGCTTCGTCGGCTTTCGCCCAAAGCTGCTGAAGTTCGGAAGGCTTTTTGCCGTCTTTCTTGTCTTCAGCTTTTTTCTCATCAGCTTTCTTATCGTCAGCCTGTTTGTTCTCATCAGCCTTTTTGTCATCGACCTTCTTGTCGTCTGGTTTGTTCTCAGCCTTCTGATCGTTATTTTTGTTGCCGTCAGCTTTTGCTTTTTCTTCAGCGATTTTATTTTTGATGGCGTCAATCACCGCCTGTTTCTGCGGATCGCTCGCATCGGGCGCGCTCGCAGCAGGGTTTGCGCCGGGCTGGGGATTTGCCTGCGACGATGCCGGATTTTGCTGCTGCGGCAACGGACTTTGCGGATCGGCTTGCGAAGCGGCCGGGTTCTGGTTGCCAGCTGGCGGCATGGTTGATGGCGCGCCTTGTGTCGCCGGATTTTGCGGTAAGCCTGCAGGTGGCGATGTGCTTCCCGGTTGCTGCGGCAGACCCTGTTGTCCTGCAGGCGGCATTCCCGGATCGCCCTGTTGTGGCGAACCCGGCAGACCAGGGCTCGGCTGTGCCGATGGCAGTGATGGCCCGTTCATGCCATTAAAGGCTTTGTATTCATCCATACTGATGACGCGGTCGCCGTTCGTATCCATGCGGCCAAAAGTGTAACCGGCATTGAACGGGTCGTTCGATATACTCGGTTGAGCCGGACCTGCCGTAGGAACTTGCGGAACTGCATTTTGTGCATTCGCCTGCGGTCCGAAAATCCGGTTATAGGCGCTATGGCCGCTTGATGCGCTGTCCTGCGCCTGCTGCTGGCCGGACACGTTATTGATATTGCTCGGGTTGAAAACGTTGTTGTTGAAAACACTCAACATGCTGCCCAGCGGTGCGCTCTGGATTTGCGGCAGCTGCGGCATCATCATCGGAACCGGCATGCCGAAAACATTGTTGATGACGATCACAGGCATCTGCATGGGCATGCCTGAAAAGCGCGACAGAAAATTATTCATCAGCGCGGGCTGCGGTTGCGATGCAAAACCGTTACTCAGTGCCGGCAGTGAAAAGGCCGGCGCACTCATCATCGCTGGCAATGACGTGTTCTGCAGCAGGGCAGGAAAGCTGGATGCAAGACCAGACATTCCCGGCGGAAACGATGAATTTAAAATATTCGATTCAAAAAAAGACGCAAACATACATTCTCTCCAAAATGTTAATACCAATAGTAAATGAAAAATGAAGATCGTCAATAAGTATTTGTTTTTAAATATAAAACTAATATTTATGCAATTC
>JAZKID010000081.1:0-11347 GCA_040385045.1 Pseudomonadota bacterium
GGCGGATGCGGTAGAGCCACGAACGCTCATTATGCCCGCGCGGCGCGGTGAAGGGCGAGCCGGACAGCTGCTCGGCATAAAGCCCGTAAGCGCATTGCTGAGGCGAATTCTGTCCCTGCGGCAGCGCGCCGGGCAGCGCTTCGGTTTCGAAGTCATTGCCGAACCCCGGCATATAAGCGCTCATGCATCCTCCTTCGGAATGCCCTGTTCTAGCGCCGTTTCCCGCCCGCTTTCAAGCCATAAGCAATCTGGTTATAAGGGCGGCATGAAGCTCTATTCCTATTTCCGTTCCAGTGCGGCTTACCGCGTCCGTATCGCGCTCAATCTCAAAGGGCTTGCCTTTGAAACCGTGGGCGTGAACCTGCGCGGCGGCGTTCATCTCAACCAGGATTATCGTGCGCTGAACCCGCAGGCGCGCGTGCCGTCCCTGCAATTGCCGGACGGCAGCGTGATTGGCCAGTCGCAGGCGATTATCGAATACCTGGAAGAGGCTTATCCGTCGCCCGTTATGTTGCCGAAAGATCCGGCGGAGCGCGCGAAAATACGGATGGCCTGTTCGATTATAGCCTGCGATATTCACCCGCTCAACAACATGTCGGTGCTGAACTATCTGAAGGGTGAGCTGGGTCATGGCGAGCAGGCTGTTGCCAAATGGTATGCGCACTGGGTGCGGGAAGGCTTCCGCGCAGTTGAGGAAATAATTTCGCCTGCGCCTTATGCCTTTGGTAGTGCGATCACGATGGCGGACATTTATCTGGTGCCGCAACTTTATAATGCGCAGCGCTTCGATGTGCCGGTCGATGATTTCCCGAAAATTCTTGCTGCTGTATCTGCCGCGGAAAAAGTGGCCGCTGTCGCTGCGGCGCATCCCAGCCTGCAGCCCGACGCAGAGGCTTAGCCTGAAGCGCGCTTCATTTTCCGGTAAAGATCTTCGCCGAGCGCCGCCGTCAGCAGGCGCTGCGTATAAGGTTCAACCGGATTCGTGAACAGCTGTTCGGTCGGGCCTTCTTCAACAACGCGGCCGTCTTTCATCACCATAATATGATCTGATAGTGCGCGCACGACAACGAGGTCATGACTGATGAAGAGATAAGAGAGATTATATTTCTGCTGCAGGTCACGTAGCAGATCGACGATCTGCTTTTGTACTTCACGGTCGAGGGCCGATGTCGGCTCGTCGAGCACGATCAGCTTCGGGTGCAGGATCAGCGCGCGGGCAATCGCGATGCGCTGGCGCTGTCCGCCGGAAAATTCATGCGGATAGCGGTTGCGCGTCGCGGGATCAAGAGACACTTCCCTGAAAGCCTCGATCGCGCGCCGGTCGCGCTCGGCCGAGCTGATCGAAGGCTCATGCACCAGCAGGCCTTCGGTGACGATCTGCCCGGCGGTGAGGCGGGGCGAGAGCGAGCCGAACGGGTCCTGCAATACAACCTGAATTTCGCGGCGCAAGGGTTGCAACTGCTTGCGCGAGAGATGCGTGATGTCGCGGCCTTCGAAAACAATTTGTCCTTCGCTCGGCACAAGACGCAGGATCGCGCGCGCAAGGGTGGATTTTCCTGAGCCGGATTCACCGACGATGCCGATGGTTTGTCCCTGTCTCAATGTCAGGCTGACATCGTTGACGGCATGAAGGTCGCAATTGCTGGTACCGAACCAGCTTTCGTTGCGCATCTTGAACCGAACATTCACATTTTTCGCTTCAAGGATGACAGGTGCACCGGTGGCGACAGGCACTTTTCGTCCGGTCGGCTCGGCTTCGAGCAGACGCTTTGTATAAGGATGTTGCGGCGCATCGAACAAAGCAGCTGTTGAATTATTTTCGATAATCTCGCCGCGCTGCATGACAATGACACGGTCGGCGATCTGCCGTACGATGTTGAGGTCGTGTGTGATGAAAACGAGACCCATGCCAAGTTCGTTCTGCAATTCCTTAAGCAATTTCAGAATTTCTGCCTGAATGGTGACGTCGAGTGCCGTTGTCGGCTCATCGGCAATCAATAGTTCCGGCCGGTTGGCGAGCGCCATCGCGATCATCACGCGCTGGCGCTGCCCGCCCGAGAGTTCGTGCGGGAAAGCCCTCAGCTTCTGTTCCGGATCGCGGATGTGAACAAGTTTCAAAAGCTCCAGTGCGCGGGCACGGGCCTGTTTTTTGTTCATGTTCTGGTGGTAGCGCAACGGCGCCATCAGCTGATTGTCGATGCGGTAGAGCGGGTCGAGCGACGTCATCGGCTCCTGAAAAATCATGCCGATTTCCCGCCCGCGGATTTTGTTAAGCTCGGATTGCTTCAGGCCGATCAGTTCCTTGCCGTGCAATCTGGCCGACCCTTGCGCGCTGCCATTGCTGGCGAGCAGGCCCATCACCGCCATCATCAACTGGCTTTTACCGGAACCGGATTCGCCGACGATGGCCAGCGTTTCACCGCGCAAAACATCGAGGCTGGCGCTCTTGACAGCTTCAACGATACCCTCATGCGTTTTGAAATGCACGGAAGCATTGCGAATGGAAAGAACGGGTTCAATCGTCATGTGTCAGCGATCTTTGGGGTCAAGCGCGTCACGCAAACCGTCGCCGATAAAGTTGAGGGCGAACAGCGTGGTCGTGAGGAAGAAGGACGGGAAAAACAGCAGCCAGTTCGAGCCCGGAATATTGCGTGCGCCTTGGCTGATCAAAACACCCCAGCTCGTCAACGGCTCCTGAACGCCAAGACCGAGGAACGACAGGAAGCTTTCAAGAATGATGACATGCGGCACCAGCAGCGTGACGAACACGACGACAGGACCCAATGTATTCGGAATGACGTGCCGCCACAAGATGCCAATTTGCGAAACGCCGAGCGCGCCGGCCGCCGTCACATATTCCTGCGCCTTGATGGTGAGCGTCTGGCCGCGCACGATGCGCGCCATGTCGAGCCACAAGACGGCGCCGACCGCGATAAACATCAGAACGAAATTTCGTCCGAAGAAAACCACCAGCATGATGACGAAGAAAATAAACGGCAGCGAATAAAGAATGTCGACGATACGCATCATGATATTGTCGGTGCGCCCGCCGACAAAACCAGCGATTGCACCATAAGTGACACCGATTAACAGCGCGACGAGGCCAGCCAAAAGCCCGATAGAAAGTGAAATGCGCCCCGCGATCAGTGTGCGCGTCAGCAGGTCGCGGCCGTTCGGGTCGGTGCCGAAGAAGAAATAAAGTTCCTGAACCTGCGCGCTGAACACTGCGGTTTTCTTGTCGTCGCTTAAGGCTTCAAGCTTGACGTCCTTGAAGCTTGATGCGCGCGCGAGGTAGCGGCCATAGCGCTCGTCAAGCTCGCGGTCCGATTTTGCGGTGACAAGAATGCGACCGCTGTCGCGTTCCCATTCGACAAGCTCCATGCGTCCGCGCGAAAGCGCATCCTTGATATTTGGCTCGATCATGTCTTTCGTCGGATAGGCTTCGAGACTTGCCGGAACTTTGACGAAGTCTGGGTAGACCGCATCATAGGAATGCATGCTGAAGTAAGGGCCGACAACGCAAACCAGTGTCATCAGGATAAGGTAAACACCGCTGACTACGGCAGCCTTGTTGGCTTTCAGGCGGCGCCATGCATCGGCCCACAGGGAGCGGCCTTTGGTAGCGGGCTGGTGCAATGTACTTGTAGCGTCGACGACCATTTCGTTCCTCAACTATAGCGCACGCGTGGATCGAGCACGCTGTAGGCCAGATCGACGATCAGGTTGAAGATGATCACCATGCACGCAACGACAACGACTGTCCCCATCACCACCGTGTAATCGCGGTTGAGCGCGGATTCGACGAAGTAGCGGCCGATGCCGGGAATGCCGAAAATGGATTCGACAACCATCGAACCTGTAAGCAGCGCCGCGGCGGCAGGGCCGAGATAAGACACGATCGGCAGGATCGCGCTGCGCAAGGCGTGCTTGATGACAATGACATGCGAAGGCAGGCCGAGTGCGCGGGCCGTGCGAATATGGTGCGAGCGCAAAGCTTCGATCATCGATGCGCGTGTGAGACGCGCGATCACGGCGATCTGCGGAAAGGTGAGAACCAGCACCGGCATGATGATGTTATGCAGCGCACCGTTATTCCAGCCTCCGACGGGCAGAAGGCCAAGCCAGATGCCGAGCGTCAATTGCAAGATCGGCGCAACCACGAATGTCGGGATGGTCGAGCCTGCCGCTGCAAATGCAACCACGGCATAGTCGGCTTTTTCATTTTGCCGCAAGGCTGCGATGACGCCGAAGATCACGCCAAGGACGAGGGCCAGTGCAAGCGCGCTGCCGCCGATGATGATTGAGACTGGAAGGCCGCGCGCAAACAGTTCGTTGACGGTAAAATCCGGTAGCACATAGCTTGGCCCGAGGTTTCCGGAAGCCAAACCTTTCAGATAATCGAAATACTGAATGTAAAGCGGCTGGTCGAGCTTGTAGAGCTTGTTGAGGTTGGCGAGCACGGTAGGGTGCAGGCCCTGTTCAAGGTTGAACGGCCCGCCCGGCGCAAGACGCATCAGGAAAAACGCGATCGTAATGATCACGAGCAGTGTGGGTATGGCAATCAGCAGCCGCTGCAGCGCATAGCGAAGCATGATGACTCTCTAAATGCTATGAGCGGGAGCTATCAATCGACATCCATTTTGTCGGATGAACGTCCATGATGTTCTGCTCGAAACCTTTCACCTTTTTGGCAACAAGGTTGTGGTAGCTGTAATGAACCAGCACGATATAGGCCGCATCGTCCATGGCTATCTTCTCGGCTTTTGACAGGTCGTCGAAGCGTTTCTGCGCATTCATTTCCTGTTCGGCCTTCAGCATCAATTCGTCGAATTTCGGATTACTGTAGCGCGAATGGTTGTTGCTGTCGCCGGTCTGTGCGGTGGCAAGGAAAGTCTGCGGGTCCTTGAAGTCGCCGATCCAGCCGACGCGGCCGACATCGTAATCGCCGCCATTACGCAGATGTTCGTAATGCGATTTGCCGTCGGTGTTGATATATTTGGTATCGACGTAAATATTCTTCCACATGTCGGCCACTGCAACAGCACAGGCCTTGTGCTCTTCTGCCGTGTTATAGCGGATTTCCAGCGTCAGCCGCTTGTCCTTGTTATAACCAAGCTCTTCCATGATCTTGCGGGCCTCGTCCTCGCGGTCGAGCTGCAGCCGGTCCTTGAAATCGTATTCCGCGGCCGTATAGCCCTTGATGCCGGGCGGGACGATGGAATAGCCGGCGATCATCGAGCCGGTGAAAATTTTCTCGGCCAGATATTCGCGGTCGATAGCCAGTGCCAGCGCGCGGCGCAATGTCGGATTGTTGAACGGCGCTTTGGTCGCATTTACGGCGTAATAATAAGTGCCGAGATAAGGGCCGGTGAAAAATTCGCCTTTCAGGTTGGTGCGAATATATTCCATCTGCTCGTGATGGAACTGGTCGTAGCTGTCGATCTCGCGCGCCTCGAAGCGTTTCAGTGCGGTGGCCCGGTCTTCGATCGGAATATATTTCACGGTATCGATCTTGAGCTTGCCAGCATCGTAATAATTCTTGTTCTTGACCAGCACGACCCGGTCTTTAGGCACGAATTCCGAAACGACATAAGGTCCGTTCGAAACGATGTTTTCAGGCTTTACCCAGTCGTCGCCGAATTTTTCAAGATTGGCGCGGTTGACCGGAAAGGCCGCCGTATGCGTCAGCATTTCGGTGAAATAAGGAATAGGTCCGCGCAGCGTCACTTCGAAAGTCTGCGCATCGAGCGCGCGCACGGCCAGTTCTTCCGGCTTCATCTTGCCGGCGTTGACCTCTTCGGCGTTTTTGACAGGGTAAAGAATGGAGGCGTATTGCGCCGCCGTTTTCGGGTCCAGCATGCGGCGGAAGGAATAGACGAAATCCTCCGCTGTCAAAGGTTCGCCATTGCTCCATTTCGCACCGGTGCGGATTTTGAATGTGTAAACTTTCCCGTCCGGCGACATCGTCCAGCTTTCGGCCGAACCGGGGATGACATTTCCCTCGGCGTTATATTGAACAAGGCCTTCCCACATGTCGCGGCTGATATGAGATTCCTGAACGGTTGAATGTTTATGAGGATCAAGCGTGGCAGGTTCGCCGGAATTGCCGCGGTTGAAAACCGTTTCGGCCTGTACGCTTGTTGCAAATGCCAATCCGCACAGAATGAAAAAAGTTTTTCCGAAAAATCGTTTCAACATGACTTCCTCCAAAACAACATTTATAGCGCGTTATTAATGATCGGCGCCCAGCCCGAGCCCAACTCTATTGACCAAATACCTTTTGGCAAGGACGGAATTGCCCGCGCCCTTGTCCTGTGCTCATTCCGCTCAGTTTTTGCTCATCCAGCGCGTCAGGTGAGTGTCCATGATATTGGTTTCCCAGCCTTTCAGCTGTTTTGAAACGAGGCTTTTCGAGCGGTAATGCAGCAGGATCAGCATCGGCTGGTCGGCGACGATCATGGCTTCTGCCTTTCTCATGATCTCGCGGCGTTTTGCCACGTCGATCTCGACCGAGGCTTCGGCGACCAGTTTGTCATAATCTTTGTTGCTGTAGAGGCCGTAATTATGGCCGTCATCCGTCACGCCGATGAGGAGGAATGTTTGCGGGTCGCGGTAATCGCCGACCCAGTTAGCTCGGGCCATATCGAAATCGCCATGGCCGCGCAAAATCCCGTAATGCGTTTTTGCATCCGCGTTCAGAAGAGAGGCTTCGATGCCGAATGGTTTCAGCATATCGGTGACGGCAACCGCAGTATTGCGATGGTTCTCTGACGTATTAAAGCGCAGTTCAAGTTTCAATGGTTTGTCGGGCCCGTGACCAAGTTCGGCCATCAGTTTCTTTGCCTCGTCTTCGCGCTCGATCGCTGTCATGTTTTTGAAATCGGCTTCGACAGGCTCATAGCCTTTAATGCCGGGCGGCACGAGCGAGTAACCCGCAACCATGGTCCCGCCCCAGATCTTGTCGGCGATATATTCGCGGTCGACCATCAGTGAGATAGCGCGGCGCAGCTTGGCATTGTCGAACGGTTTCTTGTCATTCTTGAACCAGAAATAATAGGTGCCGAGATAAGGACCGGTGAGGAATTGGTCGCCGATGGTTTGCTTCACATGGTCCAGCTGTTCGGCCGGCACATCGTCATAGCTGTCGATCTCGCCAGCCTCGAAACGTTTCATCGCAGTGGCGCGGTCTTCAAGCGACATGTAATTCAACTCGTCGAAAGCAACGGATGGCGCGTCGCGATAGTTCGGATTTTTAACGAGCTGCACTTTGTCTTTCGGAATAAAATCTTTCAGAATAAAAGCGCCGTTCGACACCATGTTATTCGGCTTCACCCATTCCGGCCCCAGCTTTTCGACAACCGCTTTCGGAACAGGATAGGTTGCAGGATAAGCGAGCGTTTCCATGAAATAGGGTGTCGCGTTGTTGAGTGTGACTTCAAATGTATGAGCATCGACAGCACGCACACCCAGCGCATCGGGCTGCATCGTTCCTTTGGCGATCGCCTCGCCGTTCTTCACCGGGAACAGCATCGAGGCGTAATAGGAACCTGTTTTCGGATTAGCGACGCGCTGCCAGGCGTAGACAAAATCATCGGCCGTCAGGGCGGATCCGTCGCTCCATTTTGCGTTTTCGCGCAGTTTGAAAGTATAGGTTTTTCCATCCGGCGAAATGGTCCAGCTTTCCGCAACGCCGGGAATGAGATCGGATTTCACGTCATATGTGACGAGGCCTTCGAACAGGTCGTAGGCGATATTGGCTTCCTGAATCAGCGAAACCTTGTGCGGGTCGAGCGTTTGCGGTTCCGCAGAGCCGCCGCGGTTGTAAACGCTCGCGGCGAATGAAGCTTGCGTGAGTGCTGCAAATAGCAAGGCGGTAGCAAAAATCTTTTTCATGACGTGGCCCTCCGGCGGTTATCCTGTTTTTGCGAAGATGTGTTCTGCAGAAAAGATTCAGCCGCGCGCTCGAGGATACGCATCACGGCAAGACCCTCTTGGTGATTTGTGAGCGGCTGCTCGCGCGTCACGCAGGCATTCAGGAAATGCTCGCATTCCGCGCGCAGCGGCTCCGATTGTTCAAGGGTAATTTTTTCAGGTGTGCCGGCGGCCGGAATAACCTCAGGGTTGTTCCAGTTCAGGGCCGGGCGGAATAGCGTCAGCTTGGAATCCCACGGTTGCGTATCGTCGAAAACCGCCATGGCCTTGTCGCCGATCACGGTGAGCTTGTGCTCTTTCACCGGGTGCATCCACGACAGGCGGATTTCCGCGCTGTTGTTGTCGGCATAATCGAGCCGCAGAGTTGCGGCATCTGCAATACCTTCGCGCAGGAAAACATTGCCCTGTGCCGTAATTTTTTCAGGTTGTTGGCCGAGCAGGGCGGTGACCATCGAAAGATCGTGCGGCGCCAATGCATAAATGACATCTTCATCATCGAGGATTTTGCCGAGATTAAAACGTGTCGAGATGACATGGCGGATTTTTCCAAGCGCGCCTGTACGTGCCAGCTCTTCAAGTTTCATGAACGCCGCATGGTAACGCAGCACATGGCCAACCATCAGGATACGCTTTTTTTCATCCGCTTTTTTGGCGAGAATTTCTGCGCTTGCGGCCGACAGCGTCATCGGTTTTTCAACGAAGACATCCTTGCCTGCTTCAAGCGCGGCAAGCGCGAGATCGAAATGCGTTTTGCCCGGGGTGGCAATTACGACAGCGCCGATCGTGTCGTCATTTAAAACAGTTTCGAAGCTTTCGACTTTTGCCCCGAATTGCGCGACCAGCGGATCCGTATGCTCTTGGTGATGATCGACAAGTGCTTCAAGAACGCCAAGCATGGCGTAATTGCGAACAAGGTTTTTGCCCCAATAGCCGCAGCCGACAACTGCAATTTTAGGCCAGCGCGATGAATGCAGGTGTGAAATCATTTTTTAAAAATATCAGGCGGCGTATTTTTGCGCAGGCATTGTGAGAAGCGCGTGCAGGACATTATCGTCACGCGTCGCCCGCAAATGCATAATGTTTTTTTCATCGCGCAGGAAGCGCGAGACCTGTACGAGGGCATTCAGGTGGTCAGCGCCCGCATCGACCGGTGCAAACAGCGCGAACACGAGGTCAACCGGCTCTTTATCAACGGCGTTAAAATCGACGGGCTTTGCAAGATGCGCAAAAAAACCGCTCACGGTTTCGAGGCCTGCAATGCGCGCATGCGGAAGAGCGATGCCATGGCCGAGGCCTGTGGTGCCGAGGCGCTCGCGCTGCAGCAGCGCATCGAACACATCTTCAGCTTCAAGGTTTAAAAGCGGTGCTGCGTGCGCTGCGATCTGTTGCAAAAGGGTTTTCTTGTCGGCCGCCTGCAGGTTGGCGACAACGCAAGCGGGTGTCAAAAGGCCGCCAAGTTCCATGTTGTCCTCTACTCATTACATCAAGAGGGGGTAAATTGCGCCTTTTTAGGCTAAAAGGTCAAGCTAAGCCTTGCGCAGGGTCGATCCAGCCAATATGGCCGTCCTCGCGTCGGAAGACAACGTTGACCCGCCCATGGCCGGAATGATTGAAGACCAATACCGGCAGGCCGGACAGGTCCAGCTCCATAACTGCCTCACTGACCGACATTTTTTTCACTTCTGTCTTCGTTTCGGCAACGATGACGGGGTGATCTTCAATGGCGGGTTCCGCGCCTTCTTTAAAGTCTGGCGTAAGGACATAGGAGGCTGCATCGGCCCGTTCCATCTGCGTATGGCGCTGGCTCTGATGGCGATCCTTCAACCTCTGCTTGTAACGGCGCAGGCGTTTCTCGAGATTCAGAGCCGCTTCGTCGGCGCTCTGGTAGGCGTCACCTGCTGTGCCGCGCGCATGAAGGGTAATGCCTGACGACAGGTGCAGTATGCATTCGGTCACAAAGCCTGCCCCTTCCTTATGGAGGGTCACGTGGCCTGTGACGTGGCCGGGATAGTATTTGTTGATCGCTTCTTCGACACGTTCGGTGATGCGCTGCCGGATGGCCTCGCCGATATCCATATTTTGTCCGGAAACACGAAAGCCCGAAATGTGTTCGGGCTGCAGCGCTGTATTCTTTTTCATGAATGACCTCGCGAATGAAGCGACATTAAGCCGCTCTT
Organism: Pseudomonadota bacterium; assembly: GCA_040385045.1. Lineage (GTDB taxonomy): Bacteria > Pseudomonadota > Alphaproteobacteria > Rhizobiales > UBA4765 > JAZKID01. The sequence continues at coordinate 10,110 of JAZKID010000081.1, forward strand.
TATGTAATGCAAGTCTAAAAAATAAGTTTCATCTCATTCGGTATTTTATACCGATAGGTCTAAGAATGCGTTTCACGCAAAGCTACGTTTTTGCCTTTTCCGCTCGGCGGATGTCGGAATATTCATCATATCGCGATATTTGGCGACGGTGCGGCGCGCGATGATCGTGCCTTCTTTTTTGAGAAGTTCCACGATGGTATCGTCGGAGAGAATATTCTGCGGCTTTTCAGCTTCAATCAGCGCCTTGATGCGATAACGCACGGATTCGGAAGAGACGGTTTCGCCGTCATTGGCTGCAAGCGCGGTTGAAAAGAAATAGCGGAATTCGAAAATGCCACGCGGCGTTGCCATGAATTTGTTCGCAGTGACGCGCGAGACAGTCGATTCATGCATTTCAATCGCATCCGCAATATCGCGTAGGCTCATCGGTTTCAGGCCTGCAACGCCTTGATCGAAAAAGTCCTGCTGCTTCTTGACGATTTCGGTCGCCACTTTCAGAACGGTTTTCGCACGCTGGTCGAGCGCTTTGACAAGCCAGCTCGCCGTTTGCAGACAGGTGGAAACATATTGTTTTTCTGTCGGCGTTTTGGCGGCACCCGTAAAACGCGTCGCGTAAGTTTCATTAACGAGCAGGCGTGGCAGCACATCTGAATTCAGTTCGATCAGCCAGTCGCCTTTGCCCGCCTTGCGGATAATGACATCCGGCAGCAGCGTTTCCGAAAAGGATGACGTGAAGGCAAGGCCCGGTTTCGGGTTAAGCTGGCGTAGTTCCATGATCATGTCGGCGATGTCTTCCGCATCGACACTGCAAAAACGTTTCAGGCTGATGATGTCGCTTTTCGCCACAAGGTCGAGATGTTGAATCATCTTTTCCATCGCCGGATCGAAACGGTCTTTTTCCTTCAACTGCAGCGCAAGGCATTCCTGCAGGTTGCGCGCGCAGATGCCGGCGGGATCGCAGCCCTGCAAAATCTCAAGCGTTGCAAGAACTTCGTTAATCGGCACGCTGAGACGTTCGGCCACGCTTTCAAGCGGCGTGGTGATATAGCCCGCATCATCGACCAGTTCGATCAGCTGCTGGCCGATGAAGCGGCGCTGCAGGTCGCTTTCGGCAAAGCCGTGATGGACTTGCGCCACGGGCACGATGGCCGTCATCGCCCCTGTCGCGGCGAGGCGCAGGTTGAGGTCAGTTTCGTCCAGATAGAACCGGAACGCCGGATCGAACCCGCCCATGGCCG
>JAZKID010000081.1:11357-14012 GCA_040385045.1 Pseudomonadota bacterium
CGTCAAAGATTCCGAAATGGACAGCGTGTCGTCGCTTGCGGTGTCGTAATCGGAGGAGCCGCCGCCCTGTTCCTGCCAGTAAGGGCTGTAACTTTCCTGCCATGTTTCGGAGGATGGCGGCGCACTGCCATCATCTTCTGGGAAAATATTTTCAACGTCGGTATCGAGCGTGGCCGCGATATCGCCCGCATCTTCCGAAGGGTTCAGCCAGTCGCCATCGGCGGCTTCAGCAACTGCGCCGGTTTCGGCCGTATCGGTCGTTTCCTGATCTTCGCGCTCGAGCAGCGGATTTTTTTCGATTTCTGATTCGATGAAGGCGAGAAGGTCCGCCTGCGACATCTGCAACAGCTTGATCGCCTGAAGCAATTGCGGCGTCAGGGACATCTGTTGTCCCAGTTTCGCGCGCAGTTCGAGTTTTGGCATTAAGCCCATGCGTCTTCAGTCTATAAAGTGAATCAGATTCGTTTCAGCATTATCTCACAGACTGAACTGTTCACCAAGATAAACCCGCCGTACATCCTCGGATGCGACGATATCTTCGGGGCGGCCTTCCATCAGCACTTGGCCAGAATGGATAATGTAAGCGCGATCAATAAGTCCCAATGTTTCACGGACATTGTGGTCAGTGATCAGAACGCCGATGCCGCGCATCGTCAGGTGGCGGACAAGATTCTGAATGTCGCCGACCGCGATCGGGTCGATGCCCGCGAAAGGTTCATCCAGCAGCATGAAAGACGGGCGCGTCGCCAGCGCGCGCGCGATCTCGACGCGCCGCCGCTCACCGCCGGACAAGGCGATCGACGGGCTTTTGCGCAAATGCGTGATATGAAATTCTTCGAGCAGCGATTTCAGTTCGTGCTCGCGTTTCTGTTTGTCCTTTTCGACAACTTCAAGAACCGACATGATGTTGTCTTCGACGTTGAGGCCGCGAAAGATCGAGGCTTCCTGCGGCAGGTAGCCGATGCCGAGCCGCGCGCGCTGGTACATCGGCAGATGCGTGATCGCGTTACCGTCGAGCTCGACCGTGCCGCTGTCGGCGGGAATGAGTCCGGTGATCATGTAGAAAATAGTCGTCTTGCCCGCACCGTTCGGCCCCAGCAGGCCGACAGCTTCGCCGCGCTTCACGGCAAGGTTCGCGCCCATCACCACCTGGCGGCCGCGATAACTTTTCTTGATGTCGTGAATGGTCAGCAAGCCAACGGCGGCGTCCGGCGTCGGGCCGGGGCGTAATTGCGGCGGGGGTAAAATCGCTTTGCGTTTTTGCGGCGCATCGCCGAGAAGCTGGCGTAGTTCTTCCTCGAGGATCGACGTTTCAGCGCTGTATTTTTTTTGTCTCTGGAACAGGCGGCCGATACGGCGCGTCAGGATGCGCGCCTGTTCATAAATGTCAGGGCGCTGACCACGCGGGCGCGATATCGCGGGTCCGGCAGGCTGTTTTAAAGGGCGCTTTTTCGGCGGCTCGAGCATGGCGCCTGCTTAGCATGAAAATAATGAAAAAATGTACTGCTTTTAGCGCTTGGCATCGCTAGGGTTGAGGATCATGTTGGGGCGACCTTCAAGGCGGGCCGCACCGCTGCGCATATCAATCGTCAGCTTTTGCCCGCGCGCGACATTTTGCCCTTGGGTGAGGACGACATTGCCGCGCATGGCGACGGTTTCCGCGCCTTTATCATAGATTGCGGCATCGCCCGTCGCCTGCTGGTCTTTCTGCACGAAAACAACGCCGCCGCTCATATCGATACGGCGGATCTGCTGGTTGGCGGCCTGTGACGGGTCTGGCGTGCTGCCCGGCATCGCGCCTTTATTATAGAGAACTTTCATTTTCGAGGCGCGCAGCGTCACGTCGCTGCGGCGGACAACCACATTGCCGGAAAATGTCGCGGTCGAATCCTTGTCGCTGACCTCAAGAGAGTCCGCTTCGATTTTGATCGGGCCGTCGCCCTGCTGCATCGACATCGCGGGTTTGAATGCGCCTTGCGCGCAAGCGATTGCGGGCAGCAATGCAAAAAACAGAAAAGCAAAAAAGCGCATCATGGTTTTTTATCCAAAGCCTTTGCGGCATTCAGCTCGGCGCGTACGCGCCCTTCGAAGCGGATCAGCCCGCCGCCATCGCTGACGGTGAGAGCATCGGATGAAATCCTGTTTTCGCCTTGCACGGCAATGACAGGTTTGTCGGAGCGGAGCGCGCCGGATTTCATGTCGATATCCACTGCCTCCAGCCGCATATCATAGCCCTGCGACGAGGTCACATGAATATTGCCGTCAAGCTGCACACGCTCGGTTTCGCCGTCGAACAGGCCGTGGTCGCTGGTGAGTTTCGCCCAGCCGTTACCGATAAGTTCCATGCGCGCCTCAAGCGTCGTGAGTTCGACCTGCTTCGGGCTTGTAATGCTTTGCTTCGCTTTTTCAGCCGTCACATTATAAGCGCGGCGGTGCTTGTCGAACCCTGCGATTTTCGGTTTCTGCAGGACAAGCGATGTGCCGTCGAGTTCGATGGAGCCGAGATCGAGATTGGCAAGCATCGATGTAATGTAGGAAATGCCGATAAAGACAATGGCTATAAAAAGCGCTGCAACAGGCAGCAGCCAGCGTAGGCGGCGTACAAATTTCGTGTGGCGTGCCGCTTTATTGAAAGCGTTTCGTTGTGCCGGTTGT
>JAZKID010000082.1:0-8894 GCA_040385045.1 Pseudomonadota bacterium
ATTTAATACGCCCTGTCTCGCTGTTACCACTGTCACCAAACTTAATTTCTTCAACTTTAAAAATAAATTCCTGATAACCTCTACGAAAAACAAGTTTATCGAAAACTTCAATGCGCTCTTTTTTAAATGGCGCGGCGCCAAGCGGTTTGTCCGAGAAAAAGCCATCAAGTTCCTGAATATCGTCATTAGTGCCATCTGCATCGCCAATAAATTGAGTGTCACCATCCTGCACGGGCATTTCATTTGCCTGTTCGAAATCAACTTTTAGCAATGGCGGAATGAAAGTTCCGACAAGTTTTAACTTGCCGCCAAGAACTCTGGCTTCAGCAATCGTGCCCATTGCTATTGTATCAGCCAAAGAACCATCAGCACGGATATATATAACGGTGCCAAGAAACGGCTCTGATTTTTTGAGACCGTCCCTGGTTTCTCTTACCTGAATAGTTTTACCATCTATCTTTTCGATCGTGATATTAAAATCGTTTTTCAGCGCACTAATCGGCTTGATGACTGCACCTTCAGACAATTCTATCACGCCCTTTTCGGGATCTAAAAGAACTTCATGAGGCTGGAATTCCAGCTGCGGATCTGAACTTTTGAGCGGCCTTGCAGCAACTGAAATATTTGTGAACTTATCTTGATCAGCCGTTCTTTCGATAATAGGCTTTTTCCATGCCGCAACAGCAGCAGAAACAAGCTCGTAATTTTCATCATCGACATTTTCAAGATCAGGTGGGGGCATTGAGTGCCAGCGCATGTCTGAGACAAAATGAACATGGGCAATTTCTTCATCGACCCGGTTAAGAAGCACGTGATTGGTCACCTGATCGTCATAAAAATATAATGAATCGCCCTCTACCCGACTCTCGACACCATCAGAATTTGTAACGTCGACAACAATCTTTTCGACACCGATATCGACAACTTTGACCTTGTAGGTATTTCCAAAAGAAATTTCCGCGAATTCAGGAAGATTTGCCCAGTCGCCTTTATCGATAAGAGTGCTTGTTTTTATAAAGCGCGGCTTCAAATGCCTAATCAAGGTGTTTGCACTGAGAACTGATTGCTCGATGACATATGTGTCGCCCAGCTCTAAAACATCGAACGGCGCTTCATATGTATAGGTCAACTCTTTGGCAAATCTTTCGGCCTGATTTTTATCTTCCCATGTGACGACTTTTTCATCTTCAGAGTAAAGCCAACTCGGATTATTTGTAGCTGTGCCGATGACCTCAAAAAGCTGAAGACTATTATTGTCTTCCATTTCGATAAGCTTGTTTAAATCTTGGCCGATGCGCTTGGCCGACGTTTCATCAGAATCATCAAGCGAAGATCCACTTAAAAAATTCGCACTGCGTCCTGTATTTTCTTTGAGATCATTTTGATACACCTCAAATTCTGCTTCATTCGCATAATAAATACCGTCATTTTTATCAGCGGAAACATTGATGCCTGCCTTGCTGAATGCAAGCTGGATCTCAAGATCGGTAACTGCGCTATCGCCTAATATTCTGTTTTCCTCGGCAGTCTTCAATGTCAGGGGTTGGCCATTTTTATAAATTTTATAGCGACTCGAACCTGGCTCACGGATAAACTGAAAGAGTGGTTTTTCTGCAGAGGGGAAATGCTGCGGGTACCAACCAGCTTCTTTAAAAATTCCGATCAGCGTTTTCCAGCGCAAGTCATTTGAACGTCTGGCGCTTGAATGCGAAGGCACTGGAATTTTGTTTGGATTACCTTGCTTGCTGTAAGCGGGATGGTTTCCGCCAAAACTTAAGTTCCAAGCATCTTCCTTAAAAAGTTGCTTCAATATTCTAGGATTTTTAGCCGCATTCAGCTGCTGACGGAAATCTACCGGTATTTTATTGGAAGATACTTCGTTAGCAAAAAATTGCTCGTCTTTTGTATCTTCATTATTCGCGGCGGATGTTTCATCAGGCGCTTTTTCATTTTTACCGATCGCGCCTGTTGCATCTGACATCTCGGCACTTAATTCTTTTGCAAGCTCATCGAGAGCCGCTTTGATTTCTTCCGCAGAATTGTCGCCAGCGTTCGATAAATTCTCACGCGCAGCGACAAAGAGCAGATTACGCTTTTCAAGGAGAGTTATATTCTCTGCATATGCAGGATTATCCGCAAGAAAATCGAAATTTTTCAGCTGTAACGCAGAAGCGTTTTCGAGATTACTGAGGTTTTTTAAAATCTCGGCGACATACTCCTGCCGCGAAGTGTTGAGTTTCTGAGTTTGTTCCAGAAGTTTGAGTAATTTGCCAAGATCGGTCTTGAATGTGAGGGTTGGTTTTTTTCTGAGTTCTTTGAGAGTCTTGAAATATTGCTCAGGCGATAAATGCCCACCCAAGACGGCTTTTTGCAGATAGTCAATTTTATTACGCATTTCTCTGATATTCTGAATACGTTTTTCCGGATTTTTGATTTGCGCCTTACCTGCCCTGCTGAATGATTGCTCGGCGACCATTACATTGATTTTTTCATGACCATCCGCCAGTTGATGATTCGTTGCGATTTCTGACTTGTTATAAGTCGGCGCGGGAAAAACTTTATTTTCTATTTTTACAGGATCGGAGGCTTTTAATTTATTATAGAATGTCTCAGATCTTTCTTTTGCTCTTGAAAAAATATCATTTACGATTTTATCAACAATATTGAGCGTATTAAGCGTATTATCTGTATAATCTTCCGCAGATGAGATAAAAACTTCTTTGTTTTCAGTTTCAGTATCGTTTTCTATATCGGCATCGGAAGCATCATATGTTTCAATTTTACTTATAACACTTTCTATGATTTTTTTCTTCTCTTCAACACTCGATATAAAATCTTGCTTCCAGACAAGACTTTGTGTTGAAACATTGTTCACGGAGTCCAACGTAAGCAAGTGCATAGCTGTATGATTTAATGAGGTTGCAATACCACGACCTGCGCTTAGTAATGGGCCTGCGATATCTTCAGGCAGTTTATAGGCCTTAACGATGTTTTCTAATAAATCATCTTCAATTGCAAGCGCCATAGGAAACAATTGCGAACTGTTAAGATTCAGAATTTCACCAATAAACTGATGCTGACGCTTCTCAATAGCAACTATAAAATCGTCGATTTTCTTCAAGGCGTATTTTAATTTTTCGACAACTTCTTTTCTTCCGAAAGCATCGAATTCGGTTTTCTTAGGTGCAAAGGGATTTTTTATTTTTCCTTTTTTCTTTCCTTTTTTTGCTGCCATTTCAGCGACATCACGCACAGGCGAGCTTTCGCTTGCCGTAGCGCCTTCCAGATCGGCAAGGCTGATACCGTCATCGTTTTCGGAAAGTAATTTTTCAGCAGGCCTGTCGATTCTTCCTGGATTGCGGACATTATCTTTTTCCGTGTAAAAAAACTGACCATTTGCTCTTTTTTCGATGACACCCTGAAGCTTTGAAACACCTTTATGAGAAAAGCGTATGTCCGATTTTTTGCTGCGGCCGATTATGGCTTTATCCGTAACATTAAATATCCGGCCATTTTCGTCGGTTAAAAGAAGACCGTTTTCATCGAGACGTAAAATTTTGAGAGTCGGAAGATCTTTTGATAACGTCTTTTCGTTGTTGGCACCGCCTGCGACAATAATCTTTGATCCGACTTTCAGAGGCGCTGGAGTGAGAAGCGGTCTGTTTTCTTTTCGATTGATTGAAAGCTGTACATTTTCGTCTTTCTTCGCCGCTATGATTTCGAAGTTTTTGACATCCCCATCGCCCCGGGAATAAACAAACATGCCGTTCTGATCTTTGTAAATTCGCCCACGTGATTTACTTTTGGCCTCGGGCATAAAAATGATATCGTTGTCATTTGTGACATCCAGAGTTGCACTTTTTGTAATTTCGTAAGTGCGCTCCGCATCACCTATAATTGTTTTCAGAACGATTTTACTTCTGTCAATGCTGACAACGGTAAACACAACAGCGCCATTGTTGAAAGAAATTTCATCGCCAACTTTTAAGGCTGTTTTTTTGTTGTCGCCGTTATCTGTGCTACCGCCACCCGAAACGTTGACGAGACTTCCATTGAAATTCGATTGCACGATCTTGCACAAGTCATCCTTGGCAAGGGGCGAAGTTTTCGATTGGATTTTGTCCGAACTCATCTAAACGCCTGCAACTAAAACACAATTGTAATGTTTCTTATCGCGTTTTCAATTTTAATGGGGTGTTTACCTGAATAGGTAAATTTGTAATTTTAACGTTTGGAAAAAACGTTCATAAACGCTTGCGTTTTTGCGCTTTCATGACGAACCCGATGACCTGCGCGACAGCTTTGTAAAGCTCAACCGGGATATGTTCATCAAGTTCGACGGTCGAAAGCGCTGCAGCAAGCTCGGCATTTTTCTCAATTGCAACATGATGCTCTTCGGCTGTCTTAAGAATTGCCTCGGCAATGACGCCACGCCCTTTCGCGATCACTTTCGGCGTGCCAGGGTGCTCGTAATGTAAAGCGACGGCAACCTGTTCTTTTTTTGGCTTTTCGTCGCTCATGTTTGCGTATTCACCGTTGAGCCTGTCGGAATTTTTGGCTGGGTCGGGCTGCCGGAACGAAATTCGATATCGGCGACTTCAAGCTCGTCCTCCAGCAAGGCGCCATGAAGCTCTTTCGCCATATTTTGAAAGAGTTGATACGTATCCGGTCTCTCGGCCCAAAGCGTGACGTTGACGAGCCCGCCGCCAAGAGCAAGCATGGCGTGCACGGGGCCAAGCTCTGATAAATCGAATGCAAAACGGACACGCCAGCGGCGTTCATGCGCTTCTGCATTTTTTCGTTCCGCGTCGCGTTCGATCTGCAACGGGATAACGGCCGCTTGTCCGCCAATCAGCAAAGGCAGGTCGACATGCAAAATTTGCGCGGGCTTGGTATTTTGATCCGGCGATGCATCAAGCGATGCAGGCATGGATGCGAATTGCAAAACACGCAGGCGCGAGAGTGCGGAATCCGTCTGTTGCGCGAGCGTGGTGATTATATCGACCATTGATGAGCCGACATTGAGCGAAGCAGAACGCGCTTGCTGCGATTGCGTTTCACCGTTCACTGGGGGCGGCAGATGATCATTTTCAAGCGGGCTGCCGATTTGTCGTGCGGGAAGATCAGGCATGATCTTCCTCAGGACATTTTCAAGATTCAGAAGCGCACCCTTCAGATCCATTTTCAGAGGCAGAAGGCTATCAAGCGTGACTTGCGGCAAAGCAGCGAATTTTACGATTTTGTTTTCAAAAAAAGTTCCCGAATCCTTGATCGCCTGCTGTAGTGTTTGCGGCGATGTCGATTTTGAAAAAGGCGACAAAACCTTTAAGATCTCGTCAGCGGCAGCGCGAACAGGCTCGGGTAAATTCTTTGAAAGTTTGTCGATCTTTTCGAGGTTGGCAACCAGCGGCGCAAGACTGCTTTGTGATGCAAGAGCTTTACTGATTTCTGGCGCGATCAGCGCAGTAACAGATTGCGCCGTTTGAGCCACAACTGTCGACGAAACAGGCGGCGTTATATTTTGCAATGGGGTATTCGCCTGCGAGGATATTGCACCGGCATTCGCCTGCGACGGTGATGGAACGAGCTGCGAAACCGTTTGCCCGGTTGCAGAATAAACTTTTGGAAGATTTGGCTGCGGCTGTGTTTGCCCGGTTGAAAGATTAGCAATCACAGCCGGCTTATCAGTAAGTGGCGGTGATGTTTGTGGCTGCGCGGTTTCTTTTTGCGAAAGCACGCTCAAACTGACGGCGCCGGAATTCGAAACAGTCACCTGCACATTCACCCCCGGTTGCAGGGAAGGATGCGACGCCTTCACTTCGAATGTGCCAAGCGAAGATGTCAGGCGGATCAGTTCGTCATTTAAAATTTGCGTAATTTTTGCTTCAACAGCCTGCCCCGGCGTTAACTGTCCGTTCTGCTGCAAGGCCGTCGAAAGACTTGGCGTTGCGATGCTGGCGGCTATTTTGGTGATATCGGACACGCCACCAGCATGGCACAGGAATATTAATGTTCAAGCCAATACCGGCGCCACATCCACCGCGCGAAGGCTGGCCGATTGACGCCCCTGCCAGTTGTCGATCGTAATCGTCGCGGCAAGATGCAGGTTTTGCCCGCGCGCTTTGATCAGGGCATTTCCAAAATCACTGTCTGCTGCGCGAAACGCCATCGCTTTCAGCTTTGTGCCGTCCGCAGCCTGAAATGTCAGCCGTAAATGTTTTTCGGCAACGATATCGGCATAGAGCAGTTTCAAATCAGGAAAAGCAAAAACAGGTTCAGGACATCCCGATCCGAACGGGCCGGCTTTTTGCAATGTCGTCGCAAGATCGACGTTAAGTGTCGCTGCATTCATCAACCCGTCAATATGCAGGCTGCGGTCCAGCCGCGCCTGATCAACGTCTTCCTTGCATCGTTGCTGCATAAAATCGCGGAACGTTTCGATCTGCGCTACGTCCACGGTCACACCCGCCGCCATCTTATGCCCGCCGCCTTTTCTGACGATATTTTCAGCAACGGCCGTGCGCACGGCTGAGCCAAGATCGACACCCGTGATCGAACGGCCAGAGCCCGTGCCCTTCTGATCATCAAGCGCGATGGCGAAAGCTGGCCGCTGAAACTGTTCTTTCAGACGCGCGGCGAGCAGGCCGACAATGCCGGGGTGCCAGTTCTCGCCCTGAACGACCAGCACGGCCGTTTCAGGATTTTGCGTGATCATATGTTCAGCCTGCTGCTTTGCTTCTTCGAGCGCAACCTGTTCAATGACCTGCCGTTCCTGATTGAGGCGGTCGAGCGTTTGTGCGATCTGCAACGCTTCGGCCTCATCATTCGTCGTCAGCAGTTTTGTGCCAAGGCCCGCATCGCCGATGCGGCCGCCCGCATTGATGCGCGGGCCGAGAAGAAAGCCAAGATGGTAAGTATCGGCCGGGCCGTTCATCCGCGCCGCGTCCTGCAAGGCGCGAAGGCCGATATTCTCACGCGCGCGGATACGCTCCAGCCCGCGGTGAACAAACGCACGGTTAAGATGTTGCAGCGGCACGACATCGGAAACCGTTGCCAGCGCCACAAGATCGATGAGTGACATCAGGTCAGGCTCGGATTTCTTCGCATCGAAAAAGCCGTGCTGGCGCAGTGCGCGGTTGAGCGCGACGAGAACCATGAATGTCACACCCGCCGCACAAAGATAACCAAGACCGGAAAGATCGTCTTGGCGGTTCGGATTGACGAGACCCTGCGTTTCAGGAATTTTTTCATCAGCAAGATGATGATCAATGACAAGAATTTCAAGATTGTGTTTTTTCGCATCATCGAAGGCTTCAAAGCTCGTCGTTCCGCAATCGAGCGTCACGACCAGCGATGCGCCCTGATTTTTAAATCTTTCAAGCGCCGCCGCATTCGGCCCGTAACCTTCTGTCAAACGATCGGGAATATGAAACAGCGCATCATGGCCGACGAGGCGCAGATAGCGCAGCATCAGGGCAACGGAACATGCGCCATCGACGTCATAATCGCCAAATAGCGCGATACGTTCGCGGTTCGCAATTGCGCGCGCGAGCCGGTCGACCAACCGGTCCATATCCGTGAGTGTCGACGGGTCCGGCATCAGCTTGCGCAAAGATGGTTGCAACGTGTCGTCGATATTTTCCGGCGTCACGCCGCGCGTTGCCAGCACATGCGCGAGATAAAGCGGGACGTCGTGTTCACGGACAAGGCATTCGGCAATACCCTGCTCGGCGCGGCTGGCGCGCGACACCCATTTGCGATTTTGCAGCGATGATGAAACGCCGAGAAAAAGCGTTTCAGGCAGAAATGATGGATCAAGACAACGGGCCGCGTCACTCATTCGAGAATTTCGTCAGATCATGATGTTTGGCGGTAACAAAACGGATTGTTCCTGTCGCAGCGCGCATTACGACCGAGTGGGTTGTGATTTCTGTTTTTGAAAAATGCACGCCCTTCAGGAAGTTGCCGTCCGTAACGCCTGTTGCACCAAAAATAACGTCGCCCTTGGCCATTTCGAGCATCGAATATTTTTTGTTCGGATCGGCAATGCCCATTTTTGCGGCTCGCTTAATCTTTTCTTCCGTGTCGAGAATGAGGCGGCCCTGCATCTGCCCGCCCATGCAACGCAGCGCCGCCGCGGCCAGAACGCCTTCCGGCGCGCCGCCGATACCGAGATAAAGATCGATCCCCGTCTCGTCAGGCGCTGTCGTATGAATGACACCGGCAACATCGCCATCGCCGATCAGCCGCACCGATGCGCCCGTCGCACGAATTTTTTTAATCAATTCATCATGGCGCGGACGATCCATCACGCAAGTGCTGATTTCGGAAGCTTTGACGCCTTTTGCTTTTGCAAGCGCGTGAATATTGTCAGCAGGCTCGGCATCGAGATCGATGATGCCGTCCGCATAGCCGGGACCGATGGCGATCTTGTCCATATAAACATCCGGCGCATAAAGCAGGCCGCCCTCTTCCGCGATCGCGATCACCGCCAGCGAATTCGGCGTGTTCTTGGCGCAGATGGTCGTGCCCTCGAGGGGATCAAGCGCGATATCGACTTTCGGCCCGGCACCGGTACCGACTTTTTCGCCAATATAAAGCATCGGCGCTTCGTCGCGCTCTCCCTCGCCGATGACGACCGTGCCGTTGATGCCGAGCTTGTTCAGCTCACGCCGCATGGCGTTGACCGCAACCTGATCGGCCTCTTTCTCATTGCCGCGCCCGCGCAGATGGGCCGCAGCGACGGCGGCACGCTCGGTCACGCGGATAATTTCCATCGAGAGGGTGCGATCAAGGATTGCAAGTGGCGTTTCGGTATTTTGCGACATATTACCCGTCTTGGCACGCCGTTCCATATCGTCCATCGCTGCTTGCAGTTTGCTCATTCTTCATCC
>JAZKID010000082.1:8904-10444 GCA_040385045.1 Pseudomonadota bacterium
CGCTTTCGGTATCGGGGCCGAAACAGCCCGCTGGTTTTTTGCACGCGCGGCTTCCAGTTCTTTTGTCAGCTTGGCGCGCTCATCTTCTGTCATCGCTTGCGTTTCTCCCTGCGGCACAGCGCCAATTGCAGGATATTCACCCACTGCATCCTTGCTCGGAATATCGTGCGTCGGCATCAGGGCCGAACAGCCGCCAAGCAAGAAGGGCAAGAGAAAGAGAAACCTGTTCATCATTTTTTTCTAGATATATACAACCTTGTGCCATACACATAGCGCAGGCAGCAAATCGGGGCAAAGCATGAGTGACGCCGCTAACCAGGAAAAAGGCTTCGGCAGCGCCGATCCGGAAGCCTTTGTCCATAATCTTGCCAAGCTCTACGAAGAATATGGCAAGGCCGTGGCCGCTTATCTGGAGCCGCGCGAAAAAGGCATCGCTCCTGCCCATTCCCCCGCCGAAACCAATGAAGTCATTACCACCTTGACAAAGGTGGCCGAAAGCTGGCTGAGCGACCCGCAACGTGCCGTCGCACTGCAAAGCCAGCTCTGGAAAAATTATATCGGCGTGTGGGGCGATGCGTTCCGCCGGATGATGGGCGATGCGAGCGGCGAGCTGGAACCAAAAACGGACGACAAACGTTTTCAAAGCCCCGACTGGTCGCGCAATATTTTCTTCGACTTTTGCAAGCAGCTTTACCTGACGACGACGGACTGGGCGGCGAAGGCCGTTGAGCAATCCGAAGGCCTTGATCCGCATACGCGCGAAAAGGCGCGTTTTTATGTGCAGCAGATTTCCGCGGCGCTTTCGCCTTCCAATTTTTTGCTGACAAACCCCGAGCTTTTGCAGGAGACGTTTTCGAGCAACGCCGAAAATCTTGTTCGCGGCATGCATATGATGGCGGAAGATATCCGCAACGGAAAAGGCGATCTGAAACTGCGGCAGACAGATGCCGACCATTTCGCTCTCGGACGGAATATTGCGATGACGCGCGGCTCCGTCGTTTTTCAGAACGATATCATCCAGCTTTTACAATATGAACCGACGACCGAAAAAGTTTTCACGCGGCCACTGCTGATCGTGCCGCCATGGATCAACAAATTTTATATTCTCGATCTCAACGAAGAAAAATCACTGATCAAATGGCTTGTTGACCAAGGGCACACGGTTTTCTGCATCTCATGGGTGAACCCCGATGCCAGCCTGCGCGACAAGGGCTTTGACGATTATATGCAGGACGGCATTCTCGCCTCGTTACGTGCGATCGAGAAAATTACCGAAGAACCGGTTGTCAACGCTGTCGGCTATTGCGTTGGCGGCACGCTGCTGGCGGCTACGCAGGCATGGCTGGCGACAGAAAAGAAACAGCATATTGCCTCGCTGAGTTTTCTGACGGCACAGGTGGATTTCGAACTTGCCGGCAACCTGAAGCTTTTCATGGATGAAAAGCAGATTGAGACACTGGAAGAAGCCATGAATGCACGCGGCTTCCTCGATAGTTCTTACATGGCATCCGCCTTTAACATGCTGCGCGCGATGAGCGGC
>JAZKID010000082.1:10454-11288 GCA_040385045.1 Pseudomonadota bacterium
ACACTTATTTGCGCGGTCAGCAGCCCGCCCCGTTCGACCTGCTGTACTGGAATTCGGATTCGACGCGCATGACGCCGGCGAACCATTCTTTTTATATGCGCGAATGCTATCTCAAAAACATGCTGGCGCTGGGCGAGATGGCGCTAAACGGCAAAACGCTTGATCTCAAAAAAATCACCTGCCCGATTTATGAACTGGCGACGAAAGAAGATCACATCGCGCCCGCCAAGTCGGTTTTCAAGGGCCTGCCATTGTTCGGCGGACCGATTACATTCGTGCTTGCGGCTTCGGGGCATATCGCAGGCGTCGTCAATCCCCCATCGAAAAACAAATATAATTACTGGACCAATGACCAGATCGGCGCCACGCTCGATGCATGGACGCAAGGCGCTGAAAAACATGACGGCTCTTGGTGGCCGCACTGGCAGGCATGGCTCGAAAAACAGAATGGCGAAAAAGTGAAAGCGCGACCTGTTGGTTCGAAAGATTTTCCGCCGCTCGAAGCCGCGCCTGGCTCTTACGTCAAAATCAAAGGGTAAATATGTCCAAATCACGCCAGTGGTTGAATTACAGGCTTAACGCCATAAACTGATAATCAGACCTCAGGGAAACATCGGCACTTGTGAAAGGCCGGAGGTTTCCGGAAAACCCAGCATCAGGTTCATATTTTGCACCGCCTGTCCGCTGGCGCCCTTCAACAAATTATCTATAATACTCACCACAATATCAAGCGCTTCAGCAATATGCACACCACCTTCAAGTAATAGCCCAAGCGTGTAACTAAATTGTACCACCGCATTAGTTTTGGATAAATATTTTATGAGCGGAAGACGT
>JAZKID010000082.1:11298-18625 GCA_040385045.1 Pseudomonadota bacterium
AACCCCAACGGCATCGACCTGATGCGCAACGCGCCCGTCGATGCGATCCTTGGTCATGCCGATCAGGCACAGGTTCGAACCGCGCACATGCCGTGTTGCAGGCAATTGCCCAAGCGGTAAAATTTTCACGTAAGCCTCACCGTCATAAGCTGTACTTAATGCCTTGTGCGCATCTTCAATCGTTTTGCCTTTTTGCAGATGCACGTAAATCGTCTCTAAAATACCGCGATTGATCGGCAGCAGATGCGGCGTAAAGCTGGCGACAACCTCGCGACCTGCCGCTTTGGAAAATTCCTGATCGAGTTCCGACATATGGCGATGACTGCCGACACCGTAGGCATGAAACCCTTCGGCAATTTCGGTGAACAGACTGGCTTCCTTGGCCGCACGCCCCGCACCTGTCACGCCCGACTTCGCATCGATGACGATCGGGTCGTGCACAATGATGCCCCCTTTCAAAAGCGGTACGATCGGTAGAATTGCTGTTGTCGTATAGCAACCGGGATTAGCAACAAGACGCGCTTTTTCGATCTGCTCGCGATAATGCTCGGTAATGCCGTAAACGGCCTCTTTTTGCAGCTCGGCCGCCTGATGTTCAAGATTATACCAGCGCGCGTAAGCCTTGATGTCATGTAAGCGGAAATCGGCGGAAAGATCGACAATCTTCAGATTTTTGTTCGAAGACATCGCTTTGGCAATGACCTGCTGCGTCGTACCGTGCGGCAATGCGCAGAACGCGAGATCGAAATCATCCCAGCTCAACTCATCGATGCGCTGCAGTTGCGGCAGATTATAAATGGCGAGATGCGGATACACATCGCCCATTTTCATACCGGCCTTGCTTTCGCCCGTCAGCGCCACGATATCGACACGCGGATGGTTGAGAAGCAGGCGCACAAGTTCGGCACCCGTATAGCCGGACGCGCCCAGAATAGCGATGCGTGCGTTTTTCATGAGATCAACGTTTCTTCATGCGCAGGGCTTGCAGGCACAACAATTGCTGTAGGACACCCGCGGCAGCGTTGGCGGCAAGATCGGCATGATCATAGGCTGGCGACACTTCGACGATATCCGCACCGACGATATCGATGCCCTCAAGGCCGCGCAAAATCATATAAGCTTCACGCGTCGACAATCCACCCGGTACAGGCGTGCCGGTGCCCGGCGCATAGGCCGGGTCCAGCGTGTCGATATCGAAAGACAAATAAGCTTTACGCTTGCCGATACGCTTTTTGATTTTCGCTGCAACTTTATCGACGCCGAGCCGAAAACATTCATCGGCGCTGATCTGCTCGATCTTGTGCGGGTTCGGCGCGACCGTGCGAATGCCGATTTGGATCGACGCCTTGGGATCGATCAATCCGTCTTCATCGGCGAAAGAAACGAAGTTGCCGTGGTAAAGATCTTTTTCTGTATTGCTCCATGTATCCGGATGCGCATCGAAATGGATGAAAGCTAGCTTGCCGTATTTTTCAGCATGCGCACGAAGCAACGGGTGCGAAATCGAATGATCGCCCCCCATTGAATAAAGGCTGGCGCCGCTTTCAAGAATTTTTGAAGCCTGCCGCACGATATCGTTGAAAGCTGTTTCGGATTTCGTGAAATCGAATGCGGCATCGCCGTAATCGATGATGGACATTTTTTCGAACGGCGAAAAATCATAGGGCCATGCCGCGTCGGCCGGCTCCCACATCGCGCTGATGCGGCGGATTGCCTGCGGACCAAAGCGCGTGCCGGGGCGATAAGACGTCGCAAGATCGAACGGCACGCCCCACAGCACGGCGTCGACATTTTTCAGGTCGCGCGTGTAGCGGCGGCGAAAAGCCGACAGCGCGCCGGAATAAGCTGCTTCAGACCATACCTCGTTATTGCGTGCGGCACGGAACGCAGCGTCGATTGGCTTGTCGGTTTTTTGTTTGCTCATCGTCTTTCCTTATAGCCGAACCCTGAAAAGCAAAAAGGGCAACCTTGCGGCTGCCCTTTTTGAATAGTGGAAAACAGCTTTTCGCTTAGCGTTTCGAGAACTGGAAGGAGCGGCGAGCCTTGCGGCGGCCATACTTCTTGCGTTCGACGACGCGCGAGTCGCGTGTCAGGAAGCCGGCTTTTTTCAGTGGGCCGCGTAATTCAGGCTCCTGAAGCGTCAAAGCCTGACTGAGGCCGTGGCGTACCGCACCGGCCTGACCGGACAGACCGCCGCCAGCAACCGTGCAGACGATGTCGTACTGGCCTTCGCGCTTTACGATTTCGAACGGCTGCTGCAGAACCATCTGCAGAACAGGACGTGCGAAATAGGTTTTGAAATCGCGGCCATTGACCGTAATCGTACCGCGGCCCGGTTTGATCCAGACGCGCGCAACAGCATCTTTACGTTTGCCGGTTGCATAGGAACGGCCCTGCGCATCGACCTTGCGGACACGCACCGGCGCTGCCGGTTGAACGTCTTTCGCAACAGCGTCGCCGAGAGAAGAGAGAGACTGGAGGCTATCAGACATCTTAAGCTGCCCTTACATTTTTACGGTTGCGGGATGCCACGTCGATGACGACGGGCGACTGCGCTTCATGCGGATGTTCCGTGCCGACATAGACACGAAGATTGGCAAGCTGCTTTTTGCCGAGCGGGCCTTCCGGCATCATGCGCTCGATAGCCTTGCGGATAATGCGATCAGGAAAACGGCTATTGCGGATAAATCCCGCACCGCGTTCTTTAATACCACCCGGGTGACCCGTGTGGTGATAATAAACTTTCTGGTCCCATTTGCGGCCGGTAAAAACAACCTTCTCGGCATTGATGATGATGACATTGTCACCGTCATCCATGTGCGGCGTGAAAGTCGGTTTGGTTTTGCCGCGCAGGTGCATGGCAACGATCGTGGCAAGGCGGCCGACAACGAGATCTTTCGCGTCAATCAGCACCCACTTTTTTTCGATCGTATCTGGCGTCGCCAAATAGGTGGTCATGGGAAGGTCCTCTCAATACAAATTCGTGCGCCTGTCATGCAAACTTTCACCTGCACTGTCAAGACAAATTCCCCATATGAATCATATAGCTATAATTACGGTATTATAATACCTCATCCAAGCGCCTTTACATCGCAAACACTTGACGCACCTCATGGACTTTTACCTGCGCTTGCCACAAAATGAGCCTGTTTTGTTACGAGGAGTGTCTTTGATGGCCCATGCGCGTTTTTACCTGAAACTGGCGGTTCTGGCCGCACTTGTTTTCTTTGCCTGCTCGCTGTCATCACTGAGCGCGCAGGAAGCCGTGGGCGAGGAAAAAGTTCAACAGGTTCAGCTCAACGCCGATACCGTCAAAAGATTTATCACCGCGTTTGAAGACATCAAGAGATGGCAGAAGGCGAATGACGTCACCGCCAGCACCAAAGGCGGCGAAGAGGAAGAAGAAGCCGGTGAAAACCTGCTCTCGCCCGTGCAAGGCGCCGCAAATTCGGAACAGATGCAGACGATGCTGAAAAAGCATGGTTTCGATAATCTGGATGTATGGGGACAAACGGCCCAATCTGTTATGCTCGCCTATGGCTATGCCGACCCGGAAGGCGGCCTTGTCGATCTTGACAGTAACATTCAGAAAAGCATCGAGCAGATAAAAAATGACGCCGACTTGAGCGAAGAAGAAAAAAAGGAAGCGGTGCAAAACCTCGAGAACGAATATAAAAGCGTTGCGGAAATGAAACCGCTTCCCGGCAATATCGATGTCGTGAAGCCGTTCGTGCCGCAGATTAAAAAAATGACCGAGAGCGAATAGCTTTCCATTATGGCTTCAACGAACCTGCGCGAATTACTGGAAACGATAAAAACAATCGCCGTTGTCGGCGCGAGTGCGAATGAAGAGCGGCCGTCTTTTCGCGTCGGGCAATTTCTTGCCGAAAACGGCTATGATGTTTTCGCCATCAACCCCGGCCTCGCGGGCCAGGAACTTTTCGGCAATGAAGTGTATGCCAGCCTTGCCGACCTGCCCTTCCCTGTCGATATGGTCGATATTTTTCGTAACAGCGAAGCTGCAGGCAATGTCGTTGATGAAGCACTGCAACTTGAAGAATTGCCGAAAGCCATCTGGATGCAGCTTGGTGTTATCAATAAGGCTGCGGCAGAAAAAGCCGAGACAGCAGGCATTATTGTTGTAATGGACCGCTGCCCGAAGATTGAGCTGAGTAAGACTTAAGCGTTACAAACGACAGCAAACCTAACGCAACGGCCTGGTGCGTCAGTGCAAGACCAATGTTCATTCCGGATAATAAAGTCGCGATACCCAGCCCTGCCTGAATAATAACGATACCGAATAAATGCGCTGCGTTGCGGTTCGGATTTTTCAAAAGCAGACCTAAACTCATCATAAAGAGAAGATATGCCATGCACCGATGCATGAACTGCACCAGTGCGGTATTTTCAAACAGGTTGCGCCACCATGGCTCCATGACGAACAGGTTAGACGGAATAAAACCGCCATCCATCAACGGCCATGTGTTGTAAGTATAGCCCGCGCGATTTCCGGCAACGAGTGCACCGAGAAAAACCTGCACAAAAATCAGCCCGAGCAAAATGTACGACCAGGGTTTATTGAATTCCGCCTTCACCTGCTGCGCGCGAAGGCTAGTCGCAACTTTCAAAATACAAACAAAAATAAACAGCGCCAGTGTCAGGTGAATAGCAAGACGATACGGCGCAACGTTGACGCGGTTCACAAGCCCGCTCGCAACCATCCACCAGCCGATCGCACCCTGCAGCCCGCCGAGCAGCAGGATGCCGCCAAGTTTCCACAACAACGGACGCGGCAAGCGTTTCGTCAGTGCAAAAAAGAAAAACGGCAACGCAAACGCAATGCCGATGAAACGTCCGAGAAACCGATGCGCCCATTCCCACCAGTAAATCTTTTTGAAATCCTGCAACGCCATGCCGCGGTTGAGTTCATGATATTGCGTCGTTGCCTGGTATTTTTCGAATTCGCCCTGCCATTGCGTTTCACTCATCGGCGGCAAAGCACCGGCAACAGGCTTCCATTCGGTGATGGAGAGACCTGACTCGGTGAGCCGCGTCGCGCCGCCGACAAGCACCATGACAGTAATCAATACTGCGACAAGATAAAGCCAGATGCGAAGCTGCTTTGCAGTTGATGGGTTCATGCCTTGATCACTATCTGCCTTGTGAGATCACAGCAAGACTGCTACGCGGAAGCGATGAAATTTCTTCTCGATATCCCGATCGGTGCGCGCAAGTTCATCGGCATCTTTTTGCTTGTGCCGTTTCTTTTCATTTATGCGATGTTTGCAATGGCGCTCGGCGTGAAAATTCTGCCTGAATACGGCACACTGGAGCGGGTTGTTTATTATTTTATTGCAGGCCTCGCCTGGCTGCCTGTCGCCATGGGCATTATCTGGTTCATGCAAAAGAAAAAAGTTTAGGCGACGCTGACGCGCTCGAAGCCGTTCCAGACATAAAACGGCAGACCCGACAAAAGCACGTCAAGATAACGCAGCGATTGATAATCGCCGTTTAATGAAACACGCGGCAAGGCGTTGAGATGATCGACGTGGTCGGCATAAAGAATGCCGGGACGCGTCGTCACAGCCGTTTCGAAACCCATTTCGCGTACGATATCGAATTCGCGACGGCCCGCCGCATCGGCGCTGCCATACGGAAACGAGAAATGACGCGGGCGCACACCCAAAGCCGCCTCAAGAATGCGCGCGCCTTCGCGGATCTGTTTGCGAAGCTCGGCTTCGCTGATTTTCGAGAGCATGCTGTGATCGACTGTGTGCGCACCAATTGTCACTAGCGGGTCGGCAGCAAGCTGTGCGATTTCCTGCCAGCTCATCGCCAGCTCAAGGCATTTGGCATGCATGTCAAAATGGTAGCGCGCACAAAAATCTCGCATGAATGCATGCAGCTTTTTATCGTCGAGCGTACGTAGCCACCAGTAGACATCATTATAGGCTTCGTATTTCGCTTCGGTCGTATCGGTCATATAGGTGCGCGCTTCGCCGTCGACTTCGATGCGGATTGCCTCGCGCTCTAAAATCACCTGCTCCAGCGCCAGCCACCAGAGATTGCCCTCGCCGTCCGGAAATGCGGTCGGAACATAAACCGTAAACGGGCAGTTGTGTTTTTTGAGGATAGGGTAAGCGTGTTCCAGAACATCGCGGTAACCGTCGTCAAAGGTTAAAACGACAAACTGGTTATGCTGGCCCGGCTCGGCGATGCGTCTGGCGGCTTCGTCAAGATCGACGATATCGAAGCCTGCGGCACGCACGCGTAAAATAGCGCGCTCGAGGAAGTCCGGTGTAATTTCAAGGATACGGTTAGGCTGGAAAGCGCGCTTCGACTTAGGCTTGACGTGGTGCAGCGTCAAAATCGCGCCAAGACCGCCGAGGAAAGGTTTCGCAAAGCGGTGGGCGCCGCTTAAAAAGCAGCCTTCCAAACCGGCCTTGATGAATGTTGTTCGTTTCGAAAGCATCGCTGTTCTGGCACCAATGAAAGAACAGGCTATCATTCCCGCAGGGTTTTTGTCCTTTTTACTTGCCGGTAACCCTAAATGATCAACTCGTCTGCAAATTTTCAATCCAATTTTATCTTAATTCTTCTAATCATGGTCTTATGACGACGAAAACGGCGCAAAGCTTCTTGACACGCGAGGACGGCGAAAACTACGTCGTGACCTTCGCGCATTCCATGATCGACTGCGCACCGCTCTGGGCACGGCTTCAGCGCGAGTTTATTTGCACACCTTACCAAAGGCTTGATTTCTGCCGCAGCTGGTTCGAAACGCAGGGCGACGGCAAGGCAACCCCCTGCTCCGTACTCGTTTCCGACAGCGGCGGGGCGCCGCTTCTTTTCCTGCCGCTGATGATCGAAATAAAACAGGGCATGCGCATTGCTAGCTTCATCGGAGAAAGCCATACGAACTTTGCCGTACCCCTGTTCCAGCCCGGCCATGTTTTCACGCGTGCTGCTCTGAGTAGCATTTTGGAAAAATTCGCCAAAGCCGCCGAGATCGACGCGTTTTATTTCGACAAGATGCCGGCCCGCTGGGCGGGCCAACCGAACCCGCTGCTGAGCCTTCAGCATAAACCCGCCGCCGACAAGGCTTACTGGCACCGCCTGCGGCCGGACCCGGAAACGACTTTCGCATCGATGCGCAGCGCAAACCATTTGAAGCAGCTGCGCAGCAAGCGCCGCAAAATGGAAGAACTAGGCAAGATCGAATTTGGCGAGGCGGTCTATCAATCGGAGCGCAGCGATGCGCTGAAAGTTTTCTTTTCGCAAAAAAGCCGCTGGTGCCAGGACAGCGGCGTACCCGATGTTTTTAACG
>JAZKID010000082.1:18668-18957 GCA_040385045.1 Pseudomonadota bacterium
CAGCAACACCGTTCAGGCCGTATTTCTCGTGCTCGAACACCAGAAACGTTTTTGCGGCTGGGCCAGCTCTTACGATATGGGCGCCATTTCCGCTTATTCGCCGGGCGACCTGCTGCTACAGCATGTCATCAGCGTTGCCTGCATTGAAGGCATCGAGATTTTTGATCTTGGCGCGGGCGACGACAGTTATAAAACGCGCTGGCTGCATGATGAGGAACCGATGTCAGCTGCGATCTTCGGTTATGGCTGGCGCGGACTTGCCGCAACGCAGATGCTGATCCTCGGCTAT
>JAZKID010000083.1:0-2662 GCA_040385045.1 Pseudomonadota bacterium
CCGTGGGGGCAGATGTCGTTCTGGGGCGCAACGGTGATCACCAACCTGTTCGGCGCGCTTCCTGTGATCGGCCCGAAAATCGTCATCTGGCTGTGGGGCGGTTTCGCCGTCGACGATGCCACGCTGAAGCGCTTCTTCTCGCTGCATTACCTGCTGCCGTTCGTGATCGCCGGTATCGTCGTGCTGCACATCTGGGCGCTGCATGTTTCGGGTCAGAACAATCCTGACGGCGTCGAAGTCAAAACGCGCAAGGATGTGGTCCCGTTCACGCCTTATGCCACGCTGAAAGACGGCGTTGGTGTCGCGTTCTTCCTTATTCTCTTCATGTGGTTCGTTTTCTACAATCCGAACTTCCTCGGCCACACTGACAACTATGTGCGCGCGAATCCTCTTGTTACGCCTCAACATATCGTGCCGGAATGGTACTTCCTGCCGTTCTACGCCATCTTGCGCGCAATTCCCGACAAGCTCGGCGGCGTGATCGCGATGTTCGGCGCAATCATCGTGCTGTTCTTCCTGCCTTGGCTCGATACATCGAAAGTCCGCTCAGGCCGTTACCGCCCGATGTTCAAGCAATTCTTCTGGATCTTTATCGCATCGTCCATCCTGCTCGGCTGGCTCGGCGCGAAACCGCCGGAAGGTGTTTATGTCGTCGCCGCGCGCGTACTGACCTTCTACTACTTCGCTTACTTCTTCCTTATCCTGCCGCTGCTCGGCCTGTTTGAAAAAACCAGACCCGTGCCGGTGTCGATTGAAGAAGCCGTGAAAAACAGACACGCGAAAGCATGAGGAAAATGACGATGCGTTTTAAATCCCTTTTCCTTCTTGCCTTTCTTGCGGCGTCACCGGCCATTGCGGAAGATGCGCATGAACAGGCGCATCCGCCAGCAATGGCGTGGAGTTTTGCGGGCCCGTTCGGCCATTATGACCGCGCACAGCTACAGCGCGGCTTCCAGGTTTACAAGGAAGTCTGCTCGGCCTGCCACAGCCTTGAACTGCTCTCCTATCGTAACCTGTCGCAGCATGGCGGACCGGAAATTCCCGAAGCGCAGGTGAAAGCCATCGCGGCCGAGATCATGGTTCCGTCACTCGATGATACGGGCCAGCCGAACGAGATCGCGGCAAAACCGTCGGACCGTTTCCGCAAACCGTTCCCGAATGCGATTGCTGCCGCTGCTGCGAATGGCGGCAAGGCGCCGCCGGATCTTTCCGTCATGGCGAAAGCACGCGGCTATGAGCGTGGCTTCCCGCTGTTCGTGATGGATGCTTTCACAGGCAAGAACACGACGCTTGGTCCTGATTACATTCACGCCCTTTTGACAGGGTACCGCGAAGCGCCGGCGGGAACGGAAATTTTGCCGGGCCTTCATTACAATGAATATTTCCCGGGGTATCTGATCGGTATGGCGCCGCCGCTGTCGGGCGACGGGCAGGTTCAATATCAGGACGGGTCACCGCAGACGGTCGATCAATATGCGAAAGACGTCTCTGCATTCCTGATGTGGGCGGCTGAGCCGAAGCTGGAAGAGCGCAAGCGGATCGGTTTCCAGGTAATGGTGTTCCTGCTTCTGTTTGCAGGGCTGTTGTATTTCACCAAGAAAAAAGTCTGGTCGGGTCTGCATTAAGTTGAGGCGTTCACGCTGTCGCGGGGGCTTGATTAATTCGCCAGTTCTTTCGCGCGCTGTGTTGCCGCCTGAATAGCTTTGGTCATCAACGTGCCAAGACCGTTTTCACCCATAAGCACTTTCAACGCCGCTTCCGTCGTGCCGCCGGGCGAAGTGACGGACTGGCGAAAATCCTGCGCGCTCGTATCTGAATTTTTCAGCAAGGCACCTGCGCCGATCACGGTCTGCCGCGCCAGTTTCATGGCCAGTTCTTCACTGAGGCCCACTGCAACACCCGCTTTCGCCATTTCTTCGACCAGCAGGAAAACATAGGCGGAGCCTGAAGCGGAAAGTGCAGTGACGGGATCAAGCACTGTTTCGTCCGTGACCCATTCGACGATGCCGATCGCCTGCGCCAGTGTCGTTGCCAGCGTGCGCTGATCTGATGAGACATGAACATTCGCAACGCAGACGCTGGCCGCTTCGCCGACCCCTGCCGCGACATTCGGCATCACGCGCACGACGGGCTGATTTTCCTGAAAATGCTTTTCGATCGATGATATCCGCCGTCCTGCGGCAACGGAAATGACAAGCGCGTTATCCGGAATGCTGTGGCCAAGCTGGCCGAGCACTTCATCCATCACCTGCGGCTTCACGGCAAAAACCGCCGCATCGATGGTGAAGGCGCTGGTCGGATTGAATTTGATGCGGTGCTCAAACGGCTGAATGAGATCGAGCAGTTCGAGGCCGGGGTTTGTTTCCAATAAAACGAATTGCGTCGTTTCATCCTGCCGCAGCCAGCCTTTCAGCATGGCGCGGCCGAGATTTCCGCAACCGGCGAGAAGAATATTTTTTTGCGTGCTCATGAAGACTGCTGTAGCGATCTTAAAACGAATAGGCAATAATTTTAAAGATCGGGTTCTGCTGCAATCTCATCTTAACAGCGGCTTTTTATATTCGATCAACTTTAAGCAGTCTGCCGCTAATCGCTTCACGGCGCTTTTGAATTCGTCAAACATCATCGGAACGTTCAGGTGAATGAAAACTTAAATACTCAT
>JAZKID010000084.1:0-23454 GCA_040385045.1 Pseudomonadota bacterium
GATACCGATATTCGCATGGCCGGCGGCGTGCTGCATACGATCGATTTCCAGCTGGCGCCGTTGCGCGCCGGGGACGGCAGCATCACCTACCTGCTTCCCTCGGCTGTCGATATTACGGATCGTAAAGCTGCGGAACAGAAACTTCAGGAAAGTCTCGCACAGCTTGAAGCCACTTACGTGACCGCGCCTGTCGGCCTGTTCCTCCTCGATAAGCAATTGCGCTTCATCGCCGTGAACCGCCATCAGGCCGGGCTCAACAACAAAACGATTGACGAGCATCTTGGCAAAACCCTGCGCGATGTGATCGGCGAAGATGCCAAGCAGCTTGAACCCCATCTGCGCAAGGTCATCAAGACCGCGAAACCGATCGACAAATTCGAATTCACCCGCACCGACGATCAGGACCCGACAATCGTCCGCACTTTCCTTGCCAGTTATCACCCGCTGATTTCGCAGCGCGGCGACATTCTTGGGGTGTCTGCGGCGATGAGCGAAATCACCGACCGCAAGCTCGCCGAAGAACGGCAAAAAATTCTCTCGCGCGAACTTCAGCACCGCGTAAAAAACAATCTGGCTACCGTGCAGGCGATCGCGCGCGCGACCGGCCGATCGGCGAAAACGATCGAGGAGTTTTCGACACGTTTTTCCGAACGCCTTACTTCGCTGGCCCGCACGCACACGCTGGTCACCGAGACCGGTTTCTCAGGCGCGGATCTGCGGCAGATTGTTCGCAACGAGGTCACGCCTTACGATGAAGACCTCAAGCGCGTTTATGTCGACGGACCGTCCTTGCGCCTGCCGACAGAAAGCGCACTGACGCTCGGCATGGCTGTTCATGAACTGGTCACGAATGCCGTCAAATACGGCGCGCTTTCGAATGTGGACGGCAAAGTGCAGATTTCATGGACTGTCGATAAGGAAGGCCTCGTCCTGCAATGGCAGGAGAGCGGCGGCCCGGAAGTACGCGCCCCGAAAACAAAAGGCTTCGGCTCGCAGCTTTTGCAAAAAATTCTGGTGCAGCAGCTGAAGGGAGACGTGGAAATGGATTATAAACCGCAGGGCCTTTTTGCGGTGATTAAAGTTCCTGCGCAGTCTTTGGCGGCGGATGTTATTTCAGAATTTATCGGTACATAAAAAACGCGCGGGAGATGATCCCGCGCGCTTCTGATTTTGAAATTTTAAGTGTTGGCTGTTTTGTAAACGAAACCTGCCACGCCGCCGGCAATCGCAGGTACAACGAGAAACAGCCAGACCTGATTCAGGGCCGTGCCGCCGACGAACAATGCCGGGCCCAATGAGCGTGCCGGGTTTACCGACAGGCCCGTCACATTGATAAACGCAAAGTGCAGCGCTACCAGCGTCAGGCCGATCACGAGGCCTGCAACAGCCGCGCCGGAATTTGCGACACTCAAGATCACATAGACAAAAATGAATGTCGCGATGAACTCGGCGATAACGGCCCCTTGCTGCGAATACCCGCCGAACATACCCTCACCCCAGCCGTTTTGGCCAAGCCCCGCAACCGCTGCATCATAGCCGCCCGTGCGCGATGACAGGATCAGTAGAAGCACGGCTGCACCGGCAATCGCGCCGACACATTGCGCGATAATGTAACCCGGAACCTGCGAGCCCGGCAGCTTCCCCGCAGCCCATGACGCAATCGTCACGGCCGGATTGATATGAGCACCGGATATGCTTCCCAACGCGTAAACCATCGCCGTCACTGCAAGGCCGAACGTCAGCGCGATAGCGGTAATATTGGCGGCGCTCGCCTCACCGAAGCCGCCGATCGTGACAGATCCGCACCCCAGCAGAACAAGAACGGCCGTTCCGAAAAACTCCGCCACATAGGTTTTGATTGTTTTGTCCATGATAACCCCTCCAGGTTGACAGGCTGAAGGCTATGCAACAAATGCTCCTCTGCCAATTTGAAAAAAACGTTTGTCACAAGAGCTTGCCAAAACGCGGAACAAGGATATCATTCGTGCGTTGAACGATTGCCCTTAAGAATGGAGAGATCGCATGGTTCCTGCTCATAAGCGCCGTTTCTGCTATGTCGTGCCCACATCCGGTACGGCTGGCCACAGTCTTGTCAGCATCGAAAAAAGCCACAGCGATACGCTAGGCGAAACACCGCCGCCGGTGGAAAAACAGGTTTAAGCACCGCCGCGATTTTTAATTTTCTTCTTACGCAAATTTTGGCTGTCCTTGCAAATAGATGTTGCAAGGAAGGGAACTAATTTTTGCTTTCAAGCATTTCCTTTGGAATGAAGCTGGAGAGGTCTATGCAAACTGCAAAACATATTTCTTATGCCGAAAATTACCCGTTGATCGCGAGCGACCGTGTCGAAGGCACGGCCGTCTACAACGATCACGGTGAACATGTCGGCCGCATCGAGCGCGTGATGATCGATAAGCGCAGCGGCCGCGTCGCTTATGCCATCATGAGCTTCGGCGGCTTCCTCGGCCTCGGCAGCGAGCACTATCCCGTCCCGTGGACGAAACTGAATTATAAAACGTCCCTATCCGGCTACCAGCTGGATGTGACGGAAAAAGAACTGAAAAACTCACCGCTCAAACTCGATAATGACGAAGATATGCCGAAGATGGAAGAAGAGCGGGCAATGTTCACCTATTACGGTGCGCCGTTTTACGGCTCCTGACGCTAGTTCAGTGTCCACATCCCTTTGACCGAGACAAGCTCGGCCGGGCCGATCAGGCGCTGATGCGCCACCTGAACCGAATGCAAAGGCCCGTGCAGTTCACGCTGCCAGAATTTCAGAAAATCATTGAGGGTCGGGAATTGCGGGGCGAGATCGTAATCCTGCCAGATATAGGATTGAAGCAGCGCAGGAAAATCGGGCAGCCGGTAAAGAATATGGGCTGTCGTTAAACTGTAACCTTCGAGCTGGCGGCGAAAATCTTGATATCCCATAAGGCTCTCCAAAAATCGGTAACCGGTCCTCGCTTCCTGATCTTTAAGGGTGAGCCGAAAATCTGAACAAAAGTTAAATTCCGGCGCTCATGCGTCTTCGCATTTTCGTGATAGAATGAAATTTCGGTAGTGTTTTCAGGTCAAATCTGAATAACGGTGCGTTTTGCCCCAGATATCGCGCACGATGTAATGTTTTTCATCCGCCGTAATATAAGCCGCTGCAAGCGGCACCTTGCTATGCCCGCCCGGAATATCGAGCATGTAATGCGGCTGGCAAAGCCCCGAAGCGCGTTGGCGTAAACTGGCCGCGAGTTGCTGACCTTGGGCAATGGGTACGCGAAAATGCGAGGTACCGGAAGCAAGATCGGGGTGGTGCAGATAGTAGGGCTTGATACGCAGCTCGACAAACCGCCGCATCAAGGCTTCGAGCGCTTGCGGGTTGTCGTTGATGTCTTTCAGCAAAACACTCTGACTGATGAGCGGAATTCCCGCATCGGCGAGCTTTGAAATCGCCGCGCAGGCGCTTTCCGAAAATTCCTGCACGTGGTTGGCATGCACGGCGACATAAACAGTTTTAGTACCCGCCTTTAGCGCGGCGACAAGTTTATCGGTGACCAGTTTTGGTGAAACGACCGGCACGCGCGTATGCCAGCGCAGGATTTTGACATGCGGGATTTGATCGAACCGCATCACGACATCACGGATGCGCCGCGACGACAGAAGTAACGGGTCGCCGCCCGTGAAAACAATCTCCCAGATTTTTTTATCCGATGTGATATAATCGATCGCTTTTTCAAGCGCGTCCTCGCCCAGCATCTTGTCTTCCTTGCCGACCTTTTCGCGACGGAAGCAGAAGCGGCAGTAAGCGGGGCAGACGTGCAGAAGCTTTAGCAAAACACGATCGGGATAACGATGGACGATGCCTTCGACAGGCGAATGAGCCTCGTCGCCGATAGGGTCGGCTAGTTCCTGCGGTGATAAATCAAGCTCGCGCACGTCGGGAATGAATTGCCTCGCAATCGCATCGTCAGCCGTTTCGATGAGGTCGGCGAGATCGGATGTCACGGCGACGGCATATTTTTCAGCAACCGCATGCAATCTTTGATCGCCCGCTGGAAGAAGTCGCGCTTTTGTCAGATCTTTAATACTGCGCAGCGTTTTGGTCATGACGCCCACATCACGTCCTGAACGGATTTGGCGCCAGTCAGCAACATGATCAGCCTTTCCAGCCCAAGCGCAATCCCGCAGGCGGGGGGCATTTGCGAAAGCGCCTTCAGAAAATCTTCGTCGAACGGATAGCGCTCGCCGTAAATGCGATCCTTCTCGTTCATCGCAGATTCAAAACGCGCACGCTGTTCGGACGCATCCGTCAGTTCGCCGAAAGCGTTGGCAAGCTCGATGCCGCAGGCATAAAGTTCGAAACGTTCGGCAAAGCGTGCATCATCCGCACATGGCTTTGCGAGTGCGGCTTCGGCAAGCGGATAATGCGTCAGGCATGTCATTTGCCCTTGTCCCAGATGCGGCTCAACTTTTTCGACCGTGATGCGGCTGAAAATATCGCCCGCCGTGTCATCTGGAGCGACGCGGATACCAGCCTCTTGTGCTTGCGCGCTTAAATTTTCTTTTTTCCAGTTGCCGCGATCATCAAGTGCCGCGGCGATATCGATGCCCGCATAATCGGCGCAGGCCTGCGCGACAGTAAGGCGACGGATGTTGGCAAAAGGCTCGGCCATGATGTTTTTAAATGTCATCGCTGTTGAACTGAGCGTTTTGGCCAGTTCCACAACCAATGCCTGACAATCGTCAATCAAAATATCGAACGGCTCATCGGCACGGTACCATTCCAGCATCACGAATTCGCGCGCATGAAGCGGTCCGTCTTCGCGATTTCTGAACGTGCGTGCCAATGTGAAAATCTTTTTCTCTCCTGCCGCCAGCAATTTTTTGCAGGTGAATTCAGGCGAGGTATGGAGATAAAGCTGGCCTGCCTCGCTGCCATCAACACGCTGTGCCATCGTTGAAAAGGCATGCAGGTGCGTCTCATTGCCGGGCGAGAGCTGCAAAACTGGTGTTTCGACCTCGATAAAACCGCGCGCGCCAAAAAATGCACGGACGGCGTCCATCGCCGCATTTCGCGCCAGCAGCAGCGGGCGGCGGGCGGCATGATGCTCTTTATTCCACCATGGCGCAGCCCCGCCCCCTTGGCGAAGGCGCAAAGGCACGCTATCAGAAAGCTTCTTTTTATTGAGGTTCATCTTGGCAAAAGTCATCGCAAGTTCCCTGCGTAAAGGCAATATCGTCGATCTCGACGGCAGGCTTTGCGTTGTTTTAAGCGCGCAGAATATCCACCCCGGCAAAGGCACGCCCGTCACCCAGCTGGATATGCGGCGCATTTCCGACGGGATTAAAGTCACCGAGCGCTACCGCACCACGGAAAGCGTGGAGCGTGCCTATGTTGACGAGCGCGATTACCAGTATCTCTATGAAGACGGCAGCGGCTACGCTTTCATGAACCCCGAAAATTTCGACCAGGTGACGGTGCCGAACGATGTGGTCGGCGATTCCGCGCCCTATCTTCAGGAAGGCATGATGATCCATCTCAGCCTGCATAACGGCATTCCGATCGCACTGGAGCTGCCGGCACGCGTGACGCTGGAAGTCACCGAAACGGAACCCGTGACAAAAGGCCAGACGGCGTCTTCTTCTTACAAACCCGCCATACTTTCGAACGGCGTACGCACGAACGTTCCGCCGCATATCGGCGTCGGCACACGCATCGTTGTGATGACGGAAGACGGCTCATACGTGGAACGTGCGAAGGACTAACTAGATTGATTTGACAGCCGAGAATAATATATTACGTTATCTTTGGAGACACGCCATGAGCATGCATATTGGTAGTTTAAATGAAAAAGCCAAAATCAATTATGGTTCGAGCGTTTTCAAGAACAGCCTGATCTCCAATTTTGCAGATCAAGCAGACTATGAAGCTCTGTTACAAGAGGCAACAAGTTCAGAATATCTGAAGAGATTCGAATTGGCTCTTGCAAACAAAACGTCTTGGACAGGTTGGTCTCAACAGAAACCAGAAAAAATAGAATTTGAATACGGTTTACGTGAAAATCGACGCGAGCTTATTCTTCACCTTAACGCAACGGGCTACAATGCGTCTGGCACTCCAACAGGCAAAAGCGTCCCTTACGCTTTTTATGTGATGCGCAATCCAAGGGGGGACTTGTCTCACTTGGTTCCTGTTCATTCCGGCCAGGATGGAATGAAAACGATAGGAGAAGAATACAACCGTCCCTGCGAAACTTGCTCGCAGACGCATGTGTTGCAGCGACAGGTCGATGGAAATTATAAATAACTAGCGCAAATCCTTGCGCAGGATTTTACCGACATTGCTTTTCGGCAGGCTGTCGCGGAACTCGACGAATTTCGGCACCTTGTAAGCCGTGAGATTTTCTTTGCAGAAATCACGCACTTTTTGAACCGTGAGACTTTCATCACGCCGCACGATGAACGCTTTCACAGCCTCTCCTGATGCGCCATCCGGCACGCCAATCACCGCCGCCTCGATGATCTGCGGATGGCGCGCGAGGCAATCTTCAACCTCATTGGGATAAATATTGAAACCTGAATGCAGGATCATATCCTTCTTGCGATCGACGATCCGTACATAGCCTTGCGCGTCGACGGTTGCCATGTCGCCCGTATGCAGCCAGCCGTCTTTCAGAACTTTCACGGTCTCGTCGGGTTTCTGCCAATAGCCCTGCATCACCTGCGGACCCTTGACGCAGAGTTCGCCGACCTCACCGCCCGCGACTTCTTTTTCTTGATCGTCGACACAGCGGATATCGGTCGACGGGATCGGCAGACCGATACTGCCTGCGACGGGCCTGTCGAACGGATTAAACGTGACGACGGGCGATGTTTCGGTGAGGCCATAACCTTCGATAACACCGACACCCGTGACGTCACGCCAGCGTTCGGCAACGGCGGTTTGCAGCGCCATGCCCCCAGCGATCACGCGCTTCAGATGGCGTGGCGGATTTTTCACAAACCATTTGCTGTTGGTGAGACCGTTGAACAGGGTGTTCACGCCCGTCAGCCAGGTGATCTTCCGCATTGAAAAGGCTTTACGCAAATTGGTCAAAGGGCGCGGATTGGGGATCAGTACGTTTTCCGCGCCAAGCCAGAAGAAGCCGAGGAAATTAATCGTGAAGGCGAAAATATGGTAGAGCGGCAGCACGCTGAGAATAACCTCTTCACCTTTCGCAATATCGATGCCGACCATCTCCAATGACTGTGCCATGTTCATTAAAATATTTCGGTGCGAGAGCATTGCACCCTTCGCAACGCCCGTCGTCCCGCCTGTATATTGGAGCAGCGCAAGCGCATGCGCATCGATATCTTTTGCATAGGCGGCGACATCCGTGCCTTTTTGCAAATGCGCTTCGCCTTTTGCGATTGCCGCCGAAAAATCTGTCGCGGCGACCGGGCAATGCGGAATCTGCCGTTTGATGAAACGCTGCACGAAACGAGCGATAAACCGCGCACGGCTCGGGAAAAAATCGGCAGCTTCGCTTAAAACAATATGCGGCACGGCGTAATCAACCAGCGCGCGCGTCAGCTTGTCCGCGAACATATTGATGATGATAAGTGCTTGAGGTTTCGCATCGCCAAGCTGCTTTGCCATTTCCGGGCCGGTATAAAGCGGATTCACGTTCACAAGCACACAACCGGCTTTCAGGATACCGAAAGCCGCGATGGGGTAAACAAGCGTGTTCGGCACTTGCAGCGCAACGCGGTCGCCGCTTTTGAGTTTCAATTCCTTGCGCAGATAAGCAGCAAACGCATCCGACAGATGGTGCACATCCTTGAATGTTAGGCTACCACTGAAGCCGTTTGGCAAAATGGTCGTGAAAGCGGTTTTGTCGCCATAGCTTTGCGCGGCCGCTGCCGTCATCTCGCCGATTGTCTGGAATGGCGCCTCGTTCACATCAGCGCGTGTGCCGGGCGGATAAAGCGCTGCCCAGACGCGTTGCATTCAGCGCGATCCTTGCTTACGTGCTGGCGGCTCCGCACCGCGGCCATACACATCTTCAAGGCGGACGATGTCGTCTTCGCCGAGATAATCGCCGCATTGCACCTCGATCAACTCCATCGTTTCTTCGCCGAAATTTTCGAGGCGGTGCACGGCCCCCAGCGGAATATAGACCGATTGATAG
Source organism: Pseudomonadota bacterium (assembly GCA_040385045.1). GTDB lineage: Bacteria > Pseudomonadota > Alphaproteobacteria > Rhizobiales > UBA4765 > JAZKID01. Next base: position 8,167 of record JAZKID010000084.1, read on the forward strand.
CGCTGCAAATCCTGCACCTGATCGTCGATGGTCACACGCGCGGTACCCTTGACGATCACCCAGTGCTCGGCACGATGCGCATGTTTTTGCAGCGACAGCCGCCCGCCCGGTTTTACGCTAATACGCTTCACGCGGTAGCCATCGCTGAGCGCTTTGGTTTCGAACGAGCCCCATGGGCGGCGCGTGATGGCAGGATCGGTGACTTCGCTGCGCTCCTGCGCATCCAGTTTTGCGACCAATTGGCGCACATTTTGCAATTGTTTTTTCGGCGCAACGAGAACGGCATCATCTGTCGCAATCACCGCGACGTTGTCGAGGCCAAGAACGGCAACAAGCCCGCGTGACGAGCGTATAATGGAATTGCTCACGCCTTCCAGCACGACATCGCCCGTGACGGCATTGCCGGACGCGTCCTTGCCGCTGACATCCCATAACGCATCGAAAGCGCCGATGTCCGACCATGTAAAGCGCGCGGGAAGAACGGCCGCGTTCAGCGCCTGCTCCATCACGGCGATATCGAAAGGGCGTTTTTCGATTAATGAAAAAGATGCGGTATCCAGCTTCAACGCATCCTTGTCGCTTGAAGCTTTTTCGAAGGCGGTCCGCGCACTTTGCAAAATCTGCGGGGCATGCATCTGGAAGGCATCGAGGAGCACGTCCGCGCGCGCAACGAACAGGCCGCTGTTCCACAACGCGCCTTCCGTAATATAAAGCGCGGCCTTCTGCGCATCGGGTTTTTCGTTGAAAGCGACAACACGCTTCAGGCCAGATACGTCAGGAAGATCATCGCCCGTCGCGATATAGCCGTAAGCTGTCGACGGCGCATTCGGCACAATCCCGAAAATGGTAATCGAGCCCTGATGCGCAGCAGACACGGCGCGTGCCATATCTTCGACGAACACATCCTGCGGTGCGATGTAATGATCGGACGGCATGATCGCCGCGACAGCATCGCTGGCAAGTTGAGAGACTTTCAACGCCGCGATGGCGATCGCCGCGGCCGTGTCGCGCGCTTCCGGCTCGAGAATGACATCGGCCTCGATGTTGGCCCTGGCGAGTTCATCGGCAACAAGAAAGCGCATCGCCTCGTTTGTGAGAATGACAATCTTCTGCGACGAAATAGACTGTGCGCGCTCGAGTGTTTGCTGAAAAAGAGTCTTGTCGCCAACAAGATTCAAAAACTGCTTCGGCAGGTTTTTGCGGCTTTCGGGCCACAGCCGTGTACCGGAGCCGCCGCAGAGAATGACCGGAATGACGGGCGAAGACATGAAATGAGCCTAAAGCGTCTGGTTGTAAGCGCCAACCTCAGGGAAGGTTTTCAGCACGCTGTCCACTGCCGAGAACATATCCTTCAGGCGTGTTTCCGAGACGGGGCTTTCGACAACAACAACAAGTTCGGGCTTATTCGAAGAGGCGCGGACAAGGCCCCATGTGCCGTCTTCCACCTGCACACGCACGCCGTTGACCGTGATGACATCAATAATGGCCTGGCCGGCGACCGTTTCGCCGCTCTTCTGTTTGGCGGCAAAAATATCCTGCACTTTTTTCACGACATCGTATTTCACCTCGTCGTCGCAATGCGGCGCCATGGTCGGCGAGCCCCATGTTTTTGGCAGGTCGGCATAGAGGTCAGCCATGGTTTTATCAGGGCTGCGTTCCAGCATGTCGAGGATGGCGATCGCCGTCACCATGCCGTCGTCATAACCGCGACCGACAGGCGCATTGAAAAAGAAGTGACCGGATTTTTCGAAGCCCGCCAGCGCGCCAAGTTCGGCGACGCGGCGCTTGATGTAAGAGTGGCCCGTTTTCCAGAAATGTGTTTTCGCACCAAGCTCTTTCAGAACCGGATCCGTGACGAATAGTCCCGTCGATTTCACATCGGCGACGAATATTGCATTCTTGTTTTGCCGCGCCAGATCGCGCGCCAGCATCACGCCGATCTTGTCGGCGAAAATTTCCTGTCCGTTATTGTCGACCACGCCGCAACGGTCGCCGTCGCCGTCGAAACCAAGCGCGAGATCGGCCTTATGCTCTTTCACCGCATGCGCCATTGCATGCAGCATTTCCATATCTTCAGGATTCGGATTGTAGCGCGGAAAATTATAATCGAGCTTGTCGTCGAGCGGGACGACCTCGCAACCAAGTTTCTGCAGAATCTTCGGCGCAAAAGCCCCCGCCGTGCCGTTGCCGCAAGCCGCAATGACTTTCAGCTTGCGCTTCAATGGCGCGCGGGTTGTGAGGTCTGAAATATAACGCTCCGCCATGTCCGGCACGAACACATAGCCGCCGCCATCGCGCAGTTCAAAATCACCGCCAAGAACAATTTCTTTCAATTCATTCATCTCATCGGGACCGAACGTGACCGGACGCTCCGCGCCCATTTTTACGCCGGTCCAGCCATTGTCGTTGTGCGAGGCCGTCACCATCGCGACGGCCGGCACGTCGAGCGCAAATTGCGCGAAATACGCCATCGGCGAAACAGCGAGGCCGATATCATGCACTTTCATACCCGCACCCATCAGGCCGGTCATCAGCGCCATCTTGATGGACGACGAATAGCCGCGATAATCGTGCCCAGTGACGATGCTTGAAATACCGCGCCGTTGCAGCATGGTGCCGAGACCGAGACCGAGCGCCTGCACGCCCATCAGGTTCAGTTCCGGCATTTTGTCGGATGCAGGGTGCCCGAACCACCAGCGCGCATCATATTCGCGAAAGCCTGTCGGCTTGACCAGCGGCTCCATCTCAAACGCATAGGAATTGGGCTGAAGTACGGATTTCGGTTTTGGATAGGTCATGGCCGCTTTCGCAAATTGAAGGTGTTTCGCCTTGCTAGCTTTTTTTGACGAAAAGCGAAAGCGTGCCTAAGCTTAAAACACCGGTTTGCGGCGTAATGTGGGCCGCTCCGGCATGGCCTCTTCCGGCCAGTTCTGCGCAACCTTGTCGATATCTTCGTTGGAAGGCAGTGAGTCCTGCAAACCCGGTCTCGAGGCACAGAGCGCCGCAGCCGCAACCGCCCGGTGCACGACATCGGCGAGCGGCGCGCCCATTGAAACACCGGCCGCGAAAACGCCGACCAGCGCGTCGTCGGCGCCCAGCATATCGACAACCGGAATATTCGGATGCGGGATGCATTCCACATTGGTGCCGAGGCCGATGTAAAGATCGAGATGCGGCGTGATGATGAGAACGGGCCCCTGCCTGCGTGCGGCAATATCATACGCAATCACGCGCGGATGGTCGGTGCGCATCGCGAAACTACTGGCAAGCTCAATCGCTTCCATCTCATTGAGAACAAGATAGTCAACCTGGTCGAGAATGGTTTCCGAGATCGGTACCAGCGGCGACAGATGCAGAACGCATTTTCCTTCCGCGCCAAGCACCTTATCGATTGCGCGCATCGTCGTGCCTTCATCGGTCTCACCCTGCACCAGCAATGTTGTCCAGCGGTCCAGCCACGTGTCGGGAATGTCGTCGATCTTCATCGCGCCCGACGCGCCACGGCTGACAATGCGCTGCATCTGCCCGTCGTCATCGCACAATGTCATGCAAAGACCGGTTGGAACCGGAATGCGGTGCACATGCGAAAGATCGAGTTCTTTTTCGGTAATCGTCACCAGCGCGACATCGCCGAACGCATCCATGCCGACAGCAGAGGCAAGCCGCACTTTCGCACCCGCAAGATGCGCGGCAAGCGCCTGCGTTGCGCCGCGCCCGCCCGCTTTCAGAACGAAATTATCTGCCAGCACGATATCGGCGCCCATCGGCAACCTCGAGGCACGAGACGTGACAGATAACAACGTAGAACCAAAAACAGTGAGCATCAGCCCCGCTCCTCAGAATCAGATCATTCTAGCAAATCTCGCGCCATCCGCCTATTTCACGCTGCGGCTTCATTCCTTGCGCGGCTTGGCGCGTGCTGTCGGCAAGGCATTGGCAGGATCTTCAGGCCATTCGTGTTTCGGGTAGCGGCCGCGCATGTCGCGCCGCACATCAGCCCATGAACCTCGCCAGAATTCCGGTAAATTCCGCGTGAGCTGGATGGGCCTCCCCGCTGGCGACAAAAGCTCGAAACCAAGCGCGATCCCGCCGCCCGCCAGCATCGGCTGCTGTTTGACGCCATAAAGCTGCTGCACGCGTAGCGCAACGACAGGCCCGCTTTCATGATTGTAGTCGATGAAAAAATCCTGTCCGGTCGGCGCTGTAAAAACACGCGGCGCCTGTGCTTTCAATTTATGAGCCTGTTCAGCGCTGAGGAGGCCTTGCAGCGCTGCCGAAACGGCTTCAGTTGAAATATCGCCAGCCGACACGGCGCCGGGAATATAAGGCTGAAGCCAGTCTTCAAGACAAGTCTGCAAATTTTCTTTGGTCAGTTCCGACCATTCATCCGGCGCATATTGACGCAAAAATGCAATACGCGAGAAAAATTGCACGGCGCTTTCCGGCCATGGAAAAAGATTTCGCTCCGCAAGACTTTTTAAGAGAAGAGCGGTTGCGGCTTCACCGCTCACACTCAAAGGCCGTTCGTCAAGGATCAGCGCATCGAGGTGTTTAATATGCTTTGCGCGCACGCGCTTCTGCTGTTCATCGAAATGCAGCACATCTTCGCTGACGATCCTGTGTGCGAATTTTTCTTCCATAAGGGTACGGTCGAGTTTTGCGGCCATAAGAATGCGCGCCCGCGTTTCTGAACCTTGTGCTTCGGCGATCACAAGGCATTCTTCACGCGACAGGGAATCCGCCTCATCAAGGAAAGCGCCCTTGCCATTCGCGAGCAGGAATTCGCCGCGCTTGTCTTTTCGTTTCAGTGCAACACGATCCGGATAGGCGAAACTTAAAATTTCGCCTTCGCTTAAGGATGTCTTTTTTTGCGATGCTTCAAGGCCCTTGAGCCAGTTTTGCGCCAGTCCGAGCGCCTGCTTTGCGCGCAAAGTTTTGTCGGACTGCAGATTTTGCAGGCGGTGCGCGATATCCGTCGCATTGCCGCCAAGATTTCGTTCGGTCAATAAAATAGCCAGCAGGCTCGCTTTTTCACCAGCACCTTCTTTTGCTGCTTTCAAAAGCATATGCGCAAGCCGTGGCGGCAGCGGGATATGGCCCATCTGTTTGCCCGCATCGGTAATCCGCCCCTGCCCGTCCAGCGCTTCGAGCTTTTGAAGCAGGCTGCGCGCCTCGGCGAGCGCGGCGGGCGGCAGCGGATCAAGAAATTTCAGCTGCGTCATATCTCTCACGCCAAACGCGGCACAGGTCAGGACAAGCGGGCTTAAATCCGCCTCCAGAATTTCCGGCGTGTTGAACGCCGTAAAAGAACGCGTCTGTCCTTCAGACCACAAACGGTAGCAGATGCCGGGCTCAAGGCGGCCCGCGCGGCCGCGGCGCTGTTCGGCGGACGCCTGGCTGATGCGCACGGTTTCAAGACGCGTCAGCCCGCTTTCCGGATTATAGCGCGGCACACGCGCAAAACCGCTGTCGATGACAACGCGTACGCCTTCGATCGTCAACGAGGTTTCGGCAATCGCGCTTGCCAGCACAATTTTCCGCTGCCCTGCAGGCGCAGGCAGAATGGCGCGGTCCTGCTCGGATAAATCGAGCGCACCGTAAAGTTTTACCAAAATGATATCCGCCGCAATCAGGCCTTGCAGTTTGTCTGCGGCGCGTTCGATCTCGCGCGCACCGGGAAGAAAGGCAAGAATAGAACCTGTCTCTTCGCGCAGGGCTTTCAGAACCGCTTTGAAAACAGATTCATCCATCGCTTCCAGCGGCGCTGGAGCAAGGTGTCGTGTTTCGACAGGAAAAGCGCGGCCCTTTGATGAAACAACCGTCGCATTATTTATCAGCGAACTGACGCGCGCCGCATCGAGGGTTGCCGACATGACGAGAAGGCGCAGATCTTCGCGCAGGCCGTTTTGCACATCCAGCGCCAGCGCCAGCCCGAGATCGGCATCAAGATTGCGTTCATGAAATTCATCAAAAATGACTGTGCTGACGCCTTCAAGCGCGGGATCAGACAGGACCATTCGCGCGAACACGCCCTCGGTGATGATTTCGATTTTCGTTTTACCGCTGACGCGGTTTTCCATGCGTACACGGTAACCAACGGTTTCGCCGACCTTCTCGCCAAGAAGACGGCTCATTTGCGCGGCGGCGGCACGTGCGGCAACGCGGCGTGGCACGAGCAGTAGAATTTTCCCTGACTGCCAGTCTTGCTTTAGAAGATAAAGCGGCACACGCGTGGTTTTACCGGCACCCGGTTCCGCCACCAGCACGGCGGCATTTTTTCCTGACAGAACGTCACCGAGCTGCGGCAGCACATCGTCGATCGGCAAAAAGGGCAAAGAAGACATCAAAACCGGTTCAATCGGGCCTGTAAATTAAGGCTCGATGCCATAAACATGGTAAACAAAATTCTGTCCCATCACATTTTTCTGAAAGCACTTTTGCAGTTCCTTAAAACTCATCGCGTAAATTACAGTTATACGGTGTGGTATGGGCATTTCAATCGCTTTCGATTCGATGAGTTTTCTCGTTGTCGACGACAACGCTTACATGCGTACGATTCTGCGCACGATTCTGAGCAGCTTTGGCGCGCGCAAAATCTATGAAGCCGAAAACGGTGCCGACGGCCTCGAAAAACTGAAAGCTTTCAGTCCCGACATCGCGATCATCGACTGGGAAATGCCGGTGATGAACGGACCGGATATGATCAGGACCCTGCGCAACCCTGATGAATGCAACCAGGCTTTCGTGCCGGTCATCCTTTTAACGGCCCACACCGAGCGTCACCGCATCATGCAGGCACGCAATTTCGGCGCGCATGAGATCCTGCGCAAGCCCGTCAGCCCCAACGCCATCTACCAGCGTATTGCATCGATTATCTTGCAGCCGCGCCCGTTTATCCGCACATCGAATTATTTTGGCCCGGAATTGCGCGGCGAGCTTGGCGCAGCCGTTGAAGACAAGAAAAAAGAAATATATGCCGACAAGCGCGACGATGCCAGCGAAACCAATATCGACGACTACGAAGACAGCAGCGCTGCGCCCGTCAAAGCGGAAAGCGCCGCTTAAGTTTTTTTCTTCTGTATCAGGCTTTCAAGCGCAAAAAAATATAAAATTCCGAAGCAGGCCGAAATCAGCGGCTGCAAAACCGGCATGTCGGGGAAGATTTTGACGCAGGCCGCAAGAAACATACAGTTCAGCAATTGCAGCAACAAAAACAGATGCAGGACGCGTTTATGTCCCGTGGCTGTCGTTCCCGCCGCACGCTGATAAAAATGCGCGCGGTGTGGCGTGACAATAGAATGTCCGGTGAGAAGGCGCCGCGCCAGTGTCAGCGTTGCATCTGCCCAGAACCACAGCGGCAGCGCGATCGCCAGTCCCCATGCACCGGACGCGGCGAGCAGCAGCAGAAAAAAACCTGTCAGGAATCCCAGCGGAATGCTGCCGACTTCACCGAGAAAAATCCGTGCAGGCGGATAATTCCACACGAAGAAACCCAGTGTTGCCGCGCCAAGCGTGAGAGCCAGCAGCGCCTGCGTGGTATCGGCGATATCCAGAAAATAGGCGCCCGCTCCGAAACAAATGATCATCGCCTGAATGGCGGCCAGCCCGTCGATCCCGTCCATGAAATTAAAAAGATTGATATGCCAGAGCCACACAAAACCGATCACACCCAGAAACAGCGCCAGCGGGATGGCCGCATCCGGTGCATGCAAAGCGGGCAAAACACCACTCACCCATAATACTGCCAGCGACATGCCGAGCACGAAACATTGCCCCAGCAGGCGCGCCTGCCATGAAACAGTCGCTCTATCGTCAAGCCAGGAAATCCCGATCAGCAAACCCAGCATGGCCAGCAGGCCCGCATTCATGCCGAGAAAAGCGGCAAACACCACAAAACCGGCCATAATCGCCAGTCCGCCGCCGCGCGGTGTTACACGCTGGTGGGACGAGCGATTGTTCGGAATATCCGCCTGCCCGATACGGGCGAGGTCTTTCGTCAGCCAGGCCGTGCCTGCGCAACCGATGCAGAAAGCAATCAGCGGATACCAGATGGCCACGGGATGCAAATCGGGCATAGGAGAGTTATGAAAGGTTTTTAACGCAGACGGAAGAGTGCCGTCGCAAGAGGGTTAATGACGAACGCTTTATCGCCATCCATAAAACCGGCCCGCATTCTTTATATCGCGAGCGATGAGCGGTTTTTTGCCAGTCATTTCCTGCACATCGCCGATGCGGCACAAGCCGCTGGGAATATTGCTGCACTGGCGGCGAACGCGGATAAAAACAACGTGATCGACCGGCAAAGGCTGGCATTTTATCCTCTCGCCTTTGACCGCAAGGATCGTTCCTTGCTCAACCAGCTTAAAATTCTGCCGGACCTTTACAAGGCAATGCGCGATTTTAAGCCCGATCTTGTTCACGTTATCGGCCTGCATGCGATTTTAATTCTTGCGCCTTTTCTCGCCCTGTTTTCGAAAGCGAAACTTGTGCTGGCGCCGATCGGCCTTGGCCGCTTCTGGATTGAACAGAGCTTCAAAGCAAAAATGATGCGTCTGATCATCAGATTCTGTTTGCGCCTGCTTCGCGCCGAAAAAATATTTTACGTTTTCGAAAATGAAGAAGATGCTGCCGAGCTTGGCTTCGACATATATCCGCGCCGCCAGTTTGTCGGCGGTGCTGGCATCGATGAAAAAGATTTCAAGGTACAGCCGTTCCCGCCGCCGCCTGTCAAGGCAGCCGTCGTGGCGCGCATGTTGCACAGCAAGGGCATTCTCGAAGCCGTTGATGCCGTGCGGATTGCACGCACAATGGGCAGCAATATTATGCTCGATTTGTGGGGCGGACCGGATGAAGGCAATGCTGGCAGCCTCACAGAAAACGAATTGCAGAGCTTAAGCCATGATGGCGTGACCTGGCACGGCGAGACAAATGACATCAAAGCCGTATGGAGAAGTTCACACATCGCCGTGCTCTTGTCGGCGCGTGAGGGCTTACCGAAATCGCTTCTGGAAGCAGCCGCCTGCGGGCGCCCGATCGTCACGAATGACGTGCCGGGCTGCCGTGCGCTGGTGCGCGACGGCGTCGAGGGTTTTCTTGTTCCCCTGAACAATGCCGACGCGGCGGCACGCGTGATCATGCAGCTTGCTGAAGACGATCTTTTACGACGGGCGATGGGCACGCATGCCCGCGCACGCATAGAAAACGGCTTCACACAAAGCCATGTACAAATTTCGATGCTGCGCCTGTATGAAAAAGCGCTGAAGTCTTAGGCCGCTTCGCGAACGGCTTCGATGATTTTATCCTGCACATCCTGCTTCAGGTAAGCATGCATCGGCAGGCTAAGTACTTCGCTAGCAAGCTGGTCGGTGACCGGCAGCCCGTTTCCGGCCATCGGAAAATGTTCATACGGCTGCTGGCGGTGCATCGGCTTTGGATAATAGATCGCTGTCGGGATGCCCTGTGTTTTCAGTTTGGCCGATACGGCATCGCGGTTTCCTTTTGGAAAACGCAACGTATATTGCGCCCACACGGATATCATCTCATCCGGCAGGTGCGGCACGACGGCAACGTCTTTCAGCCCTTCCTGATAACGCTCGGCAACCTGCTGCCGCGCGATGATTTCAGCCGGAAAGATTTTCAGCTTCTCGATCAGCACGGCAGCCTGAATGGTATCGAGACGGCCGGTGAGACCAAGACGCACATTGTCGTATTTGTCAGTGCCCTGCCCGTGGACACGGATGGAACGCAGCGTTTCCGCAAGTTCGCCATCGTCCGTAAAAATTGCGCCGCCGTCGCCGTAACAGCCGAGCGGTTTCGCCGGAAAGAAACTCGTCGTTGTCACATCGCCGATGGTGCCGAGCTTGCGCCCTTTATAGTCCGCGCCGAAAGCTTGCGCCGCATCGCACATCACCCATAATTTATTGTCGTCCGCGACCGGCAGCAGCGCATCGTAATCTGCAGGCTGGCCGAACAGGTCGACGGTGATGAGACCAACCGGCTTCAGGCCCCTGTCGCGCGCGGTCTTGATGCCCGCCTTCAGGCTGTTGGCATCCATGTTGAATGTTTCAGGGCTCACGTCGATGAAAACAGGCGTCGCGCCGATCAGCGCGATCACTTCCGCCGTCGCGGCGAATGTAAAGCTGGGGCAGAACACGGCATCACCCGGCTTCACGCCTCTGGCGAGAAGCACCATCGTCAGCGCATCCGTGCCATTCGCGCAGGAGACAACTTCTTCGGCACCGCAGAATTCCGCGAGGTTTTTTTCGAGCTGTGATACTTCAGGCCCGAGAATATAGGCGCCGTGGCGCACGACCTTGAGAATGGCCTCCTCGATCGCCGGACCAATAGCGGCGCGCTGCGCCTGCAGATCGATAAATGGAATCGTATTCAAAATCATCCCCGTTTTTAAAACCCGCCGCGGTTGTCGCGTGATGCGCCGCAAATGTCCATAAGACAGGCGGTCACTTTGCCTTGCAGAGTTTTACAGTGTTTTCTCGAAGGCCAAAGCGTGCGCCACGATGGTGTCGAGATCACCAAAACGCGGCGTAATTTTCAAGGCTGCGCGGATTTCAGACACACCGGCGACAATGCTGGCGGGATCGCCCGCGCGGCGCGGCGCGTCAACAACCTTGAGTTTCAAACCGGCAACGCGCTCCACGCTCGCAATCACATCGCGCACCGAAGCGCCATGGCCGTAGCCGCAGTTGAAAATCCTGTTCTCGCCGCCCGCCTGCAGGCTTTTCAGCGCCGCCAAGTGAAAATCGGCAAGATCGCTGACATGAATATAGTCGCGCACGCAGGTGCCGTCCGGTGTCTGATAATCCGTGCCGTAAACCTGGATCTGCGCGCGCTTGCCCAACGCTGTTTCGACGGCAACCTTGATGAGATGCGTCGCATTCTTTGTTGCCTGCCCCGCGCGCAGTTTCGGATCCGCGCCCGCCACATTGAAATAACGCAGGATCGTATATTTCAGACCATACGCTGCGCTGACATCCTGCAGGATACGCTCAGACATCATCTTCGATGCGCCGTAGGGCGAAACAGGCGCAAGCGGCGCACTTTCTTTGACCGGCATGATTTCGGCGTTGCCGTAAACGGCGGCGGTGGACGAAAAAATGAAATTCGAAACGCCGCCATTCACGCACGCCGAGACAAGCGAGCGCGTTTTGACGGTATTGTTGAGATAATAGCCAAGCGGATCGGCGACCGAATCCGGCACAACAATACTCGCAGCGAAATGAATCACGGAGCGCACACCGTATTTTTTTAAAATATCGCGGACAAGATTTTCATCACCGACATCGCCTTCAACCAGCGGAACGCCATCCGGCACCATCGTGCGGCGGCCGGTCGACAGGTTATCAAGCACGACGACGTTTTCGCCGCTGTCCTGAAGCGCCAGAACCGCGTGCGCGCCGATATAGCCTGCGCCGCCTGTGACAAGAATGGTCATGCGGCCTTCATAACATGTGTGTGTAAACCAAGCGTATGCAATTACGCCTTGCCAGTTACTTCGCCCACAAGGTCGTAGGCATCGGCAGAGAGAATTTTTACCTCGACCAGATCGCCCGTTTTAAGCCCCTCGCCATTCAGTCGGACAATTCCGTCGATTTCCGGCGCATCGGCCTTGGTGCGGCCGACGGCCGAAAGGCCTTCCGCTTCATCGACCAGAACCTGCAATGTCTTGCCGACCTTGGCCGCCGTTTTTTCGGCAGATATTTTCTGCTGCACCTGCATGAAGCGGTGCCAGCGCTCTTCCTTCACGTCTTCCGGCACATGGCCTTCAAGATCGCGCGACACGGCGCCCGTGACGTTTTCATATTTGAAGCAGCCGACGCGGTCGAGCTGCGCTTCCTGTAACCATTGCAGCAGATATTCGAAATCCTGCTCCGTTTCGCCGGGAAAGCCGACGATGAACGTGGAGCGAATGGTCATATCGGGACAAATACTGCGCCATTTTTTCAGACGCTCGATCACTTTTTCCGAAGCCGCCGGGCGTTTCATGTTTTTCAGGACAGACGGGCTCGCATGCTGGAAAGGAATATCGAGATAGGGAAGAATTTTACCTTCCGCCATCAGCGGGATGACATCGTCGACATGCGGGTACGGATAAACGTAATGCATACGCACCCACGCGCCGAGCTCACCCAATCCCTGCGCAAGATCGATGAACTTGGTGCGGTATTCTTTATCGCGCCATTTTTGCGCCTGATATTTCACATCGACGCCGTAGGCCGATGTATCCTGACTGATCACCAGCAATTCTTTGACGCCTGCTTTCACGAGCCGCTCTGCCTCGATCAGCACGTGATGGATCGGTCGCGACACGAGGTCGCCGCGCAGCTTCGGGATAATGCAAAACGAACAGCGGTTGTTGCAACCTTCAGAGATTTTCAGATAGGCGTAATGGCGCGGCGTGAGGCGCAGGCCCTGCTCCGGCACCAGATTGAAGAACGGGTCGTGCTTCGGCGGCACGGCTTCATGTACCGCGTTCACGACGGCTTCGTATTGCGCAGGGCCGGTAATCGCCAGCACTTTCGGGTGCCTTTCTCGAATGACATCGGCTTCCGCGCCGAGACAACCGGTGACAATGACGCGGCCGTTTTCGGCAATCGCTTCGCCGATCGCGCTCAGGCTTTCCTCGCGCGCACTGTCGATAAAACCGCAGGTGTTGACCAGCACGACATCGGCGCCATCATAATTCGGCGAAATCATATAGCCTTCAGCGCGCAGGCGCGTGAGAATGCGTTCAGAATCGACCAGCGCTTTCGGGCAACCCAATGAAACAATGCCGACAGTCGGATTATGAATGTCGCGCATTTTACTGCACGGCCTTCAGCTGCGGGCGGCGCGCCGTTCCGGCGTGGGTGAGAAGGTTGTTGAGAAGCTGCAAAACAGTTGCGCGGTCGTTGCGCGTCACAGCTTGTGCTAAATTCACCAGCACATCATCGAGCATCTCAAGCGACGGCGCGTGACCGTGCGCTGCCGAAACACCGGCGACACCGATATTGCGCAGCGTTTCGTCGCGCGCGAAAATATTTTCATGGAGGCGCTCGCCGGGGCGGATACCCGTGTACTGAATTTCGATATCTTTTTCCGGCTCGAGACCCGACAGTCGGATCAGCCGCTCGGCAAGATCGAGAATGCGGACGGGCTGTCCCATATCAAGCACGTAAACAGACGCCATGCGCGCCTCGTCCTCATGCGCATGACTTGCCGATGTCAGCACGAGATCGCAGGCTTCACGCATCGTCATGAAATAACGCACCATTGCCTGATGCGTAACAGTAACCGGCCCGCCCGCCGCGATCTGCTCCTTGAAAATCGGCACGACGGAACCGCTGGAGCCCAGCACATTGCCGAAGCGCACGGAAATCAGGCGCGCCGCCTGTTCCGTTTTATCGAGCGCGCCAGCGTAAAATTCGCCGAACCGTTTCGAAAGACCAAGGACCGACACAGGCTCAACCGCCTTGTCGGTCGAAATAATCACAACGGCTTCCGCTTTCGCAGCAATCGCCGCGCGGCAGAGATTGACCGTGCCGTTGACATTGGTGGTGATGCCTTCGACCCAGTCTTGCTCGACGATCGGTACGTGCTTCAGCGCGGCCGCATGAAACACAAGATGCGGCGCAAAATCTTTCAGGAGATGATGCAGGCGCTCTTCGTTGCGTACATCGGCGAGATGGCTTCGAATTTCTGTCGCACCGCTGATCGCCCGCAGTTTTTGGGAAACGGCGAATAAAGCCGCCTCGGCATGATCGAGCACGAGAAGCTCCGCCGCACCAAGCGCCACGACACGCTCGCAGATTTCGCTGCCGATCGAACCCGCGCCGCCGGTGACAACAACTTTTTTTCCGCCAATCAATTCACGCAACTTGTCGTAATCAATGTCGACGCTTTCGCGGAAGAGAAGATCTTCGATATCTATCGCTTTCAGGCGCAGGATGCCGGTTGCAAGCTCGCCGTCATCAAGATGCGGCACGCGCTGAACAAAGATATCGAAGCGGCGCGCGATTTTCAGAACGTCGATGGCATACCCATCGGCAAAGGCCGACGGCAGCAGGATGATGCGGTTGGGGCGCTGCTGGTTTTGCTCGAGATCGACGAGCACATATTCAAGCTCGCGCGGGCGGCCCAGCACTGGTGTAGCGCGGATGTCCTGCCCCTGGTCGCCCGTCGCAGGCGACAGCAGGCCGAGCACCTTGATATTTTTGACCGCGCCGCTTTCGATACCGCGCAGCAGGATATCGGCGTCCGTCGAACTGCCGACCAGCAATGCCGCGATACTCTGCTGCGAATTGCCGCGGCGACGCGCGCGCGTGTAGCGGTAGTAGCGATAAAAAATCCGCCCGGCCCCCAGCGCCGCCATCTGCAGCACCCAGTACAGGAACAGCGTGATCTTGCCGAAGACGAGCTGGTTGTAAAAAGCTGACGATGTGAAAATATAATCCACGGCCAGCAGGGAAATTGCCAGCACTGTCGCCGCGCGGCAAATGTTCACGAGGTCAGGCAGCGATGCAAAACGCCATTTCGAACGGTAAAGCGTGAAAAACGAATAAACGCCCGCCGCGTAGATAATGAACAGCGGCACCACCGTGCGCAGAACATCTTCGCGCGCTTCAAGGCCGTTGAAATCGAAGCGCAGGAACAGGCTGAGCAGCAGCGCAACGGCTGTCGCCGCCGCATCATGCAGCATGACAAGCAAAATTCGCCAGTTGGGCATCAGCCGCTTCATGGTCTCATCCAGGGTGGAAACAAGGCTATAATGGGCTTTTTGCCGAAAAGCCATTGATTGCTTGGCCGATGCTGCCTATTCGAAAGGCATGGTAAATACGGAAAATGCGATAAAAAACGCCCTTAAAGGCCTGTTTGACCCGGCAAATCGGCCGCTTCTCGAAAGCCCGCAACTTGCCGGCATGCACCTGCAGGACGGGCGCGTAGTAATCGCCCTCGACCTTCTCGATGCTGCGCCAGAGAGTATTGCGTCTTTACGTGAGGCGATTGAAGCCAGGCTGAAAACGATCCCCGACATCACGCGCGTACTGGTGACGCTGACGGCCGAGCGGCCGCTCAATGCCGCGAAGACACATGCGCCTCGCCTGAACGGCGTGCAGCATATTATCGCGATCGCTTCGGGAAAAGGCGGCGTCGGCAAATCGACGACGGCCGCCAATCTCGCAATGGCCTTCGCAGCGCGTGGTTTAAAGGTCGGCCTTCTCGATGCAGATATTTACGGCCCGTCCGTGCCGCATCTTTTCAACCTGCAGGATGCACCTGAGAAAAACGACG
>JAZKID010000085.1:0-3789 GCA_040385045.1 Pseudomonadota bacterium
AATTCAAGTTTGCTGAAGTCCGTCGATTCCCAAAGACGGTCTGGCGGAAACTGTTCGGCCGGGCCATTGAGTGCCTGTTCGTGGCGCGCAATCAGGTCAAGTTTTTCTGCACGGCGCTGCAACTGCCATGTGCCAAGGCCGACAAGAATAATGAATGCGCCAGCGGCAGCGATGTGAAGGCCGCTGATACGCATCATGGCTTAGTGCGGAACGGCGGGCGCACTGCCCCAGACATAAATCGCCGCGAACAGGAACAGCCACACCACGTCGACGAAATGCCAGTACCACGCCGCGAATTCGAAACCGAGATGATGTTCCGGCGTGAAGTGTCCCTTGTAGGCACGCATCAGGCAGACGGCGAGAAAGATGGTGCCGATAATGACATGGAAGCCGTGGAAACCCGTCGCCATGAAAAATGTCGCGCCATAAATATTGCCGGAATAGGCAAAAGCCGCATGACTGTATTCGATTGCTTGCAGCGCGGTGAACGACGCGCCGAGAATGATCGTCAACCACAGACCTTGGATCAAACCCTTGCGGTCATTATGCAGCAGCGCATGGTGCGCCCATGTCACGGTCGTACCGGATAGCAGCAGGATCAGCGTGTTGAGGAGCGGCAAATGCCACGGGTCGAATGTCTGAATGCCTTTCGGCGGCCAGACGCTGCCGATGAGTTCGCTGCGGATAAAAAGATGTTCATGACCCGGAAAAAGCGAAACGTTGAAATAGGCCCAGAACCACGCAACGAAGAACATCACTTCGGAGGCGATGAATAAAATCATGCCATAGCGGTGATGCAGCGCGACGACCGGCGTATGGTCGCCATGTGTCGCTTCATGAATAATATCGCGCCACCATGCCATCATCACATAAAGCACGCCAAGAACACCGAGGCCGAGCAGCCACGGGCCTAGATGCGCGCCGAACAAGGTCAGGCTTTTCATGCTCATGATCGCGCCGACGGCGAGGCAAAAAGCAAACAGGCCGCCGATCAACGGCCACGGGCTTGGATCGACGAGATGATAATCATGATTGGTCACAACTTTGGCCATGGTCTTCACCTTTGTGCTTCGCGCGCCGCGAGTTTGGGCGCCTTTTGGGAATAGAAAGTGTAGGAAAGCGTGATGGTGTCAAGCGCCTGAACGCTTTTATCCTTCGCAAGTTCCGGATCGACGAAAAAACTGACGGTCATTTCGCGTTTTTCCTGCGGCTTTAATGTTTGGTCGGTAAAACAGAAACAGGCCAGCTTGTTGAAATAAGCTCCCGCCTGCGACGGGCTGACATTATATGTCGCGACACCTGTCGCCGGTTTGACGGAAAGATTTTCAGCGACATAGACCATGTTGGCGACTTCGCCGAGTTTCACTTTCATTTCGTTCTGCTTCGGTGAAAAACGCCAGTCGAGCTCGTTCGACATGTTGCTGTCGAAACGCACCGTGATCGTCCGTCCGGTTTCCTGTTCTGGCGCTTGTGTCGCAACCAGTGTCTTGCCGCCGAACCCCGTAACGCTGCAGAACCAGCTGTAAAACGGCACCGATGCATAGGCGAGACCGAACATCGCCGACACGAACAGCGTGCATGCAATGGCAATACGGCGATGCGGCGGCGCGCGCTTCGTCATGTCACATGGGCCTGCTGATCAGCGGGATGCCCTTCACGAGCGTGACGACATAAAACAGCACGACAAAACCGATGAGAATGAGCGCAATAGCCAGATTACGTTTTTTCAGGCGGCGATAACGCTCAACCGTGTCCTGCGGTTTAGGTTTCAATGGCATCAGGCCCCCAGGAACGCAAATTCGACCAGCAGTGCTGCAAAAAGAATGAACAGCTGCAAAATGGAATAGGCGAACAATGCGCGAGCAGCCTGTTCGGCTGACTCACCCTTGTCGCGTAGGAAAACCAGCATGGCAGAGACCATGAAGATGGCCGACGAGATGATCGCCGTTGCCGCATAAATTTTTCCGGCGCTGCCGATCGTCCACGGCAGTTGCACGGATGCGCAATAAAGAATGGAATAAATAAGAATCTGGCGGCGCGTCGCCTTTTCACCGTGCACGACCGGCAGCATCGGCACACCGGCGCGCTTGTAATCATCCGATTTCAAAAGCGCGAGCGCCCAGAAATGCGGCGGCGTCCAGAGAAAGATAATCAGAAACAGCAAAATTGAATCGAGCGTCACATGGCCTGACACAGCCGCAGCGCCGATGACAGGTGGTAGAGCGCCAGCGGCTCCGCCAATAACAATGTTCTGCACCGTGAAGCGTTTCAGCCAGATGGTGTAAACGACAGCGTAAAAGAAAATCGTGAAGGCAAGCAGCGAAGCCGCCAGCCAGTTGGCGAACAGGCCCAATGAAAGAACGGAACCGACCGATAATGTCAGGCCGAAACTTAGCGCAGTACCGGCATCGATACGGCCTGCCGGAACCGGGCGGCCGCGCGTGCGCAACATCATCGCGTCGATGTCGGCATCGAACCACATGTTGAGCGCACCCGAAGCACCCGCACCGATCGCGATGCACAGAAGACAGGCGAAAGCGACGACAGGATGCATATGTCCTGGCGTCATCACGATACCGGTCAGCGCCGTGAACACAACCAGCGACATCACGCGCGGCTTCAACAGCGCGAAAAAATCACGAACATCGGCAACATTGCTGTCGCCGATGTCCTGAATATTTTTAGGTGTGGCCGAAGCCGCTTTCATTTTTTTATCCAACGACCTTTGGCAGAGTCTCGAACTGGTGAAATGGCGGCGGTGATGGCAGCGTCCATTCCAGAGTAGTCGCACCTGCGCCCCATGGATTGTTACCGACAGGGCGTTTTTTCATGAACGCCTCGATAATGCCGACGAAGAACAGTATCAACCCGACGAACACGATGTAGTAGCCGATTGTCGACACATAATTCCAGAAATGGAAGGCATCCGGATAATCGGCATAGCGGCGCGGCATGCCCTGCAGACCAAGGAAATGCTGCGGGAAAAAGATGATGTTCGCGCCGATAAAGAACAGCCAGAAGTGCAGCTTGCCGATCAGCTCGCTGTACATGTAGCCGAACATTTTCGGGAACCAGTAATACCAGGCCGCGAAAATGCCGAATACCGCACCGAGCGACAGCACGTAATGGAAATGCGCGACGACATAATAAGTATCGTGCAGCGATTTATCGAGACCGGAGTTTGCGAGCACAACGCCCGTAACGCCGCCCAGCGTGAATAGGAAAATGAAACCGACGGCCCACAGCATCGGCGTTCGGAATTCCATCGAGCCGCCCCACATTGTTGCGATCCATGAGAAGATTTTCACGCCCGTCGGTACGGCGATGATCATCGTCGCGACAACGAAGTAAGCCTGTGTGTCGACATCCATGCCGACCGTGTACATGTGGTGCGCCCACACGACGAAGCCAATGACGCCGATCGCGACCATCGCATAAGCCATGCCGAGATAGCCGAAGATCGGCTTTTTCGCGAAAGTCGAAATCACGTGGCTGACGACGCCGAACGCCGGAAGAATAAGAATGTACACTTCAGGATGGCCGAAGAACCAGAACAGGTGCTGGAACAGCACCGGGTCGCCGCCGCCTTCAGCGACGAAGAATGTCGTCCCGAAATTGCGGTCCGTCAGCAGCATGGTGATCGCACCGGCGAGAACTGGCAGCGACAGCAGCAGCAGAAAGGCCGTGACCAGAATGGCCCATGCGAACAGCGGCATCTTGTGCATGGTCATGCCCGGTGCACGCATATTGAAAATGGTGACAATCATATTAATTGAACCGAGAATCGAA
>JAZKID010000086.1:0-2132 GCA_040385045.1 Pseudomonadota bacterium
TTTTGAAATAGCGTCGCCGAGACTGGACATGATGGAGTTTTATATCATGCCAATCTGTTTTGGTCAAAAGCAGGTTGCCGTCAAAACAGGTCTTCGATGCCGGCTGAAAGTACCGCGGCGACGGGTGGCCCGATGATCTTGACGATCGGTACGACGACAAGAACAACGGCGGCGATGCTGCCAAATACCAGCCCCGCCAGAAACGCGGGACGGGTTGCGGCCAGATATTCAATATTTTCAATGCCAAACATTTTCACTCTCCCCTGTTGATAACAAGCCAACGCCGGGGAAAAGTTTAGTGCCGTCAATCGCGCAAATTTTTACGGTTGCTTCGGCTTGTCGCCTGCCGGTTATCTATGGCTTCGGCTTGTCGCCTGCGCGGTGCTTCCACGGTTGCGCATTCCCGTCGGTATTGTCGTTATCCGGCGAGGGGGGTAGGGGGCGGAAGGGGGAGCCAAGTTTCTTGACGAATTTGGTCAGGTCGTCACCAGCTTCCTTGATGCTGTTCAGGATCTTGTTCTGCCCGTCCAGCTTGTCCTGCACAACATGATAGATGCGGTCGAGGTCGTGCTTGTGATGTTCGGTCAGCGCCTGTGCCAGCGTTTTCAGCTCGGCGTCGCCTGTTTCCGGCGTATCGGTCAAAATGTCGCTGGCATAGCCCAAAATCTTTTTATACGTCTTGGTCAGCGTCTTGACCGTCTTGGCGTCTTCCAGTATCGCGGTCAGCTTCTGCAGCGCAGTCTTGCTTTCCTGATGGTATTCCTCCGCGAAGACGCGGTGCTTCAGGATATCGCAGAGGCGGTCCATTTCGGAATCATTGTCCTTGATAATCTTCTCGGCGAATTTTTCGAGCGCCTTGAGGTTCTTCAGGCTGGCATCGTCCATCGTCGATGTCGGCGCGGCAGGGTCCGCCTCGCCATTGATGATGCCGTCAAAGCTGATGAAGCGATCGCCGATTTCGTCGCGGATATCGTTCGCCACATCCATCAGCGACATGTTGATGACCAGCGACAGCAGCAGGTTGCCGTTGGACTTGGAAATCATGCCGATGGGGCCAAGCTTGTTGAATTCCTCCGGCGACAGAGAATTTTCGACGTTGCCGGTGCCCAGATGCACCACCACGATTTCGGCATCGGGCGGGGCAAGCTTGCGCGCCTGCGTCATCAGGCGGCGCATGGAATTACCGGCGAAGAACCCGCCATCGATCAGCGCGTGGCGATGCGTGACGTTGGGCATGTCTTCGTTCGGCGTGGTGGAATAATATTTCGACGGGAAATAGGTGGGGGCGGTCGTCGAGGCGCGCACGGCGTCGCGCATCAGCATGCTCGACCAGCCTTCCGGCGATTTGTCCTTTTGCCCCTTGATATGCGCGATCCAGACGGGGCGGAAATTCTTGATATCCGTCGCCGGGATCAGCAGATGCGTCAGGGAATCCTTCATCTTGTAATCGCCCAGTTTATCCTTCAGCGCGTCTTCGAGCGGCTTCGGGTCGTAGAGGGCGGAGGAGGAGAGCTTGCGGATGCTCTTGAAGCGCAGTTCCGGGAAAATTTTCGGCCCGAAGGTGTAGTAGAAATTTTTCAATTCCTGCGCAGAATGTTTCGGCTTGGTCGGATTTTGTTCGTCCGGCACGACAAGGCCCGCGCCAAGGATGGCGCCGGTCGAAGTGCCGCCGACCATGTCGAACAATTCGGCGATGGGCTTGCCGGTGCGTTCCTCGATTTCCTGCAGGATGCGGGCGGGCACAACGCCACGGATGCCGCCGCCGTCGATGGACAGGACTGTGAAGACGCGTTTCTTCTTGTTCTCGGTCATTTTTTGCCCCCGAACAGGTCGCGCCGTTTGCCGGCTGCGATCCTCAATTTGCACACACTCCGAGGCCGTTTTTTCTTATAAGTAGAACAAGTGTATTGAAATATAGAACCGAGGCAATAGCCTAAAACGAAATTTATTAACATAATTTGGTAATTAGATTACAGAAAACAGGCACATATCGTCGCGCGCGTCTTTATTTTAGGATTTGAGACTAAATTTAATAAAAGTTTAAATGAAATACATAAGTATAGAGGGACGGCAGCAAAACTGGCCTGCAAGCGGATGAAATATCTGCTGAATGACCAAGGGTGAGGGCTCCG
>JAZKID010000087.1:0-8089 GCA_040385045.1 Pseudomonadota bacterium
ACATTACAATAGAGTCATGTGACGCGCAGGAAAGCCTGTGCTCAGGCTAAACGTTCGGTAAACCCGGCGCATCGGCCTCGCGCTGCGCGAGGAGGTTATTGATAATATTGAGGGCGCGGCCGAGCTCCGTCACCGCCTCGTCGAGCTCTAGCTTTTGCCGCTTAAGCTTCATCAGCTGTGATTCGCATTTCGTCTTCCCGACGCGAAGCTGCGTCAGCTGGCCGTCGCCGATATCGTAATAATCCAGCATCTCTTTGATTTCATTCAAGGAAAAGCCGATCGCCTTGCCCATCAGCACCAGCTTCAGGCGGGCACGGTCCCGCCTTGAATAAAGGCGCAAAGGTCCGTCCCGCGTGGGACGGAGCAGCCCGCGCGATTCGTAAAAGCGTAAAGCACGCAGGGTAACGTTGAATTCCTTGGCTAAATCGCCGATTGTAAAGGTCTGCTTCGTACTGCCCGAACCAGAATCTGCCAGCATATACATAGCGTTAGCATGTTGTGCGAGGTTTTCGCCGCTTTTGGCCATTTGTACCGAATCTCACCCTCTAACCTATTGAGAGCATTGCTGCGCTGCGCATGCAAGAGGGCCATGCAGGCAGAAAAAACCCTTTATTTATGAATAATTTACACATTCTTTGGAAGTTTTAACGCCACGTTTACCATAATTGGCAAAGACTTCTTAAGGATCGGGCGTGGGGTGCCTTTGGCACAAGTCCGTGGGTGGGAAAGAATAAGAGAAAAAACATGGCAGCGCGCAGACGCAGATGGCCCGGTGACGAAGACGACATGATCGAGCGTGGCACGTCACGTTCGCGTCGTTCCATCGGAGAATGGCTCGAAGACGAAATCGACGACGAACCGCGCCGGCGTTCCAAGCGCGGCGGCGATGAAAAACTCGACGCCATTACATCTGCCATATCGATGCTGGAAGAACGCCTCGAAAGCGCAACGCAAAATCCGCAGGCCTCGCGCGGGCGCCGCCGTTCGCAAAGCGGCAGCGACGATCTCAGCGATGTGATTGCGCAGATCACCAACCAGCAGGACGCGCTGGATTACCAGTTCGAAGGACAGAACGTCGCCAACATCCAGCGCCTGCAGAACCAGGTGCGCGATCTGCGCGGCGTTGTCGATGCCGCCACGCGCGGCAGCACATTGCCGGGCCTGACAAACGACATCTATACGTTGCAGCAGCAGTTGCAGCATCAGGCCGGTTTCGTACCTTATAACAATCAGCAGAACGCGCAGCCGCATGTGCAGCAGAACGGTTTTGCCGCCAGCCTCGATGCACAGGCGCAATCTCTCGGCCAGCGTCTCGGCCTTCCCGCGCCGCCGCCCTTCCAGCTTCCGGTGCCTGCCAACACGGGCACCAGCATTGCGTCCATCGAAGCGCTGCGCCGCGATGTGCAGATGTTGCGCAACACGGTGAAACAGTCCGGCGAGTCACGCTCCCTGCAAGGTTTAGAGGCGGAAATCCGCTCGCTGAACCGCAAGCTGAACGAAGCGGGTGCTTCGCACACGACGCGCGACATTCAGGAAATCAAGGCGAAAGTCGAATTCCTGAACCGCAGCGTTCAGGACAGTGGCTTCAGTGCCAATAACAGCTTCGCGGCAAAACAGCTGCAGCAGCTGAATGAAAATATCTCGCGCGTGCAGCGCCCGGTTCTCCCCGATCGTCTTGTCGAAGACGTTCGCCGCGAACTCGCCGATGCCACGCGCAAACTTGTGCCATTGTCGATCCACGATGCGCGCAGCCTCGAGAAAAATATCCAGTTCCTTGCCGAGCGGCTTGACAGCCTTCGCGCGCGTTCGCCTGACAACGCACGCCTGCAGGCGCTTGAAGGGCAGCTCGGCAAGCTCTCGTCACAGCTCAGCCAGAGCGACCAGCTGTTCGCCAGCCTGCAACGCATGGAAGCGTCCATGAACGAGATGGCGCAGCGCGTACAGACGGGCGCGGGAACATCCGGCATCGCCGGCCTCGATCCGAAATCGGCGAGCGTGCTGCGCGGTTTCCAGAAACAGATCGAAGACGTCAAGGCTTCGGCCGATGCGTCCGACAAGCGGATGCATCATGCGTTACAGGCGCTTCAGGATGTGATGGTGAAAGTTTCCGAAAAAGCGCCTGTACAGGCGAAAGCCGATACGCAAAAGACGTCATCCTTCGGCCAGCGCCGCGAAACGGCGGCTGCAACTGCGGCACCGAAATCGGCTGTCGAAGCGGCCCGTCAGGCCGCCGCGAAAGCAGCCGAGATCGACGATGAAACGCTTGTGGAGCTGGAACGCGAACAGATCGAAGAACTGCGCAACAAGGCCAACCAGAAAAAGCCGCTGACACCGGCCGAAGCGACACGCAGGCTTGAAGAAACCTTCGGCAATGCAACGAAAACGGCGAAGAAAAACAAAGCGGCTGACCTTGCCTTGAATGCAGGCGACCGCTCGGTGCAAAATTTCGACGATTTCGAAGAAGAAACGTCGAACGTCACGCCGTTCCGCCGCGTCAGAACCGCCGCCACGAAACTGGCGCTTGCTGCAGCAGGTATCGCGCTTGTGATCGGCATCTACAACATGCTCGGGCCGATCCTGAACGGCGACCAGACGGCGATCGCATCCGTTTCACAACAAGTGGAACAGGCAACGGCCGGTCTCGACTTCACACCGCCCAAAGCGGATGAAGCCGCCGTGAAAACCGAAACGCAAACCGCTTCGCTGCAGCCGACCGTGACACCGCAGCAGGTGATCGCCAATATTCCGGCCTTCCCTGACAGCATTACAAACCCGAAATTGCGCAACGCCGCACAGAACGGTGATGTCCGCGCACTTTATGAAATCGGCACGCGTCTGGTCGATGGCAGCAGGGGCGCAACACGCGATGCCGGTGCAGGCGCGGAATGGCTGAAACTTGCAGCCGACCGCCAGCATGCGCCTTCGCTCTACCGTCTCGGCGTTCTCTACTCGAAAGGCCAGGGCGCGAAGCGTGACCTCAACCGCTCGGTCACTTACTTCACGCAGGCTGGCATCCTCGGCAACCGCAAGGCATTGCATGATCTCGCAACGCTCTATGCAGCCGGCATCAACGGCGAGCCGGATCTGAAGAAAGCTTTCCCGCTATTTCAGAAAGCGGCCGAGCTCAACCTGATCGACAGCCAGTACAATCTCGCGATCTTCTACGTGAACGGTTTTGTCGGCGAGCAGAACCTCAACGAAGCTTACAAGTGGTTCGCGATTGCCGCGCAGAACGGCGACGGAGAATCGGCCAAGAAGCGCGACGAGATCGGCTCACGCTTCAGCGGCAATGCTCTGGTCAAGGCAAAGATGGCAGCGCAGTCCTTCAAACCGCAGGCGATCAACCCTGCTGCGAACGAAGACACCATCCCCGCTTCTGCATGGGGCGATGCACCCGCCAGCGCAGGCGCGGACATCAGCAGCATCCCCGGCGCGACGGACGGCAATGCAGCCAGCGGTCTTTCGATCGACATGCCGCAGCAGGCCGCGACGAAAAAGACAATGTAAATTCTCTTTCATCGAGACAAAAGCAGATGGCGGGATTTTTTCCCGCCATTTTTTTATTTCTGTGATCGGAAAAACTAAGCGCGTAACACCTTCAACGGCTTCCAGCTTGTCTCGTGCGGGCGGCGGAACTCCCATAAATTCCAGCCGTTGAGATTTGTCTGGCGCCCCTCGCGCGTGCGGGCGAGCGTGATGATCGCCTCCGACGGCGTTTCGAAACGCTTGCCCTCGACAACCCAAGCGCCCTTGGAAATGACACCGGCAAATTCCTGCCCGCCGTAACGGGCGCGCACTTCCGTACCGACAGGCAGCATGGCGCGCTGGCCGGAACGGGTCCAGATCCAGTCTTCGGTGGAGGTAATAGGTGCAGGCACAATAGGACTCTGATGCCGCGAAAGCGGCAGCATGTGCAGCAGGCGGCGAAGGATGTCATTTTCTGTTTCTGAAAAAGATTGGCGTGCTGTTTCAAGCTTTTTATGCACTTCCATATCAATTTCAACGACCCGCATGTCCATAAAAGCACGCTCCCTCAAATAGGACTCTATAGAGGACTATTAGGCCTAAATAGGACTCTGTTGGCAAGGGGGTGTTTTTTATTCCTGTGCAAATTTGCCGGTTTGTGACCCGACTGCTTGCTCAATGCCAGAAAAGCCGTGCGCCTCAAGCTGACGGCAGAGCGTGGCCTTGATTTCATCAAGAAGCGGCAAGCCCTTGTAAACGAGCGCGGTATAAAGCTGGACGAGGTTGGCGCCGGCGCAAATCTTGGCCCAGGCCGCCTCACCACTGTCGATACCGCCGACACCGATCAGGACCATCTTCTCGCCGACGCGCTGGCGCGTTTGTGCAAGACGGCGTGTTGAAAGATCGAACAGCGGTTTTCCGGAAAGTCCGCCTGTCTCTTTTGCATCATGCGCGCGTAATGAAGAAAGGCGCAACAATGTCGTGTTGCTGACGATCATCCCGTCAATGCGATGCTGCACGGCAAGCGCGCAGATATCATCGAGCTCATCAAGCGCGACATCCGGCGCGATTTTGACAAGTACGGGAAGCACACCGCCGTTCCGCGATTTGATATTCGCGCGCTTGTCGCTCACGCGTTGCAGCAAAGCGGAGAAATGCTCTTTATCCTGCAGGCCGCGCAGGCCCGGCGTATTCGGCGAGGAAATGTTCAATGTGACGAAGTCGGCAAGGCCATCAAGGCCCGCCAGCAATGTCAGGTAATCCTGAACGCGATCCATGCTGTCTTTATTCGCGCCGAGATTGATGCCGATGACTCCGCTTAGCTTACGCATCCCCTCAAGGCGCGCGCGCACAACCTGCAAGCCTTCATTATTAAAACCGAGACGGTTGATCAGTGCGCCATCTTCATTCAGGCGAAATACACGCGGGCGCGGATTACCGGATTGCGCGCGCGGTGTGACGCCGCCCACTTCGACAAAACCAAAACCCAGCGCCAGCAATTTATCCGCGACAAGCGCATTCTTGTCGAAGCCCGCCGCCATGCCAACAGGGTTTGAAAAATTCAATCCAAGTAAGTGCACATGAAGACGCGCATCATCCGGTGCATTTTTCTGAACGGGAAGATAGCGCAGCGCCTTCAAAGTCGCATCGTGCGCGCGTTCCGGCGGCAGCGCCAGAAGCACGGAATGGAATGGAGACAAGAGACGCAGCATGGTCGCTTTGCTTTTACATAAAATATCCGGCAGCATTGTTTTTATTTTTTGCCTCTTTTTACTGTCCCATTGCGTAAAGTGCCGGGAATTTCTATCATCTGCGACAGTCTACAAGTCGGGACTTTTGAGATCAACTTTAAGTTGTATATATGACAGCGCACCTCACACATAAAGCCGTCTGGAAAGCGATCGACAAACTTGCAGATGCACAAGGTCTGACGCCCTCGGGGCTCGCGCGGCGCGCCGGGCTCGATGCAACGACATTCAACCCGTCAAAGCGCCGTGCACAGGGCGGCCGCCAGCGCTGGCCTTCGACGGAGTCGATAGCGAAAGTTCTCGATGCGACGGATACGGGGATCGAGGAATTTTTTATGCTGCTCAACGACGGCGACTAAATCAGCCGATCGTATCCATGACGCGGATCGCCGCGGGCCCGAGAATAATAATAAAGAGCGCAGGCAGGAAAAACAAAATCATCGGCACGGTCAGTTTCGGCGGCAGGCCTGCCGCTTTCTTCTCGGCTTCCAGCATGCGCATGTCGCGGTTTTCCTGCGCCAGCACGCGCAGCGTCTGGCTGAGGCCGGTACCGTATTTTTCGGCCTGGATCAGCGCCATGGAAATCGACCGGATCTGTTCCATACCCGTGCGGTTGCCGAGATTTTCAAACGCCATGCGGCGGTCGGAAAGATAAGACAGTTCCGCCAGTGTCAGCGAAAGCTCTTCCGCAAGCGGGATGGAATTCTTACCGATCTCGTCGGCGACTTTTTTCAGCGCCGGCTCCATCGCCATCCCCGCCTCGACGCAGATCAGCAAAAGATCGAGCGAGTCCGGCAATGCCCTTTTGATCGACTGTTGGCGCTTCTGGACTTTGTTGGACAGAATGATGCGCGGCAGCTGATAGCCGAAATACATCGCAAGCGCAGCCATGCCAAGCTTGATGAAAACGGACTGTTCGAGTTTCAGGACAACGAAGAGATAGAAAAGCGCGAAAAGGAAAACGATTACAGGCATGACGAGCCTGAAGAACAGGAATGTCGCGAACGGCGCCTCACCGCGATAGCCTGCCATTTTCAACGTGTTGCGGAGCTCCTCGTAGCCGAAATACGTTTCGAGCTTGAGACTGTCGACAATGCCCTTAATGAAAGGCTTCGCCTCGCTCCCGCGCAGAGACCCTTTTTTATTTTTGTCGAGCAGGTCGCGGCTCTGTGCGCGGATTTTCTCGCGCTCGACGGAAACGGATTTCATTCGCGACTGCAAGTTGCTGCGGTCAAGCAGAGGAAAGCCGATGCTCAATATCGCGACGACAATGCAAAGAGCCATGACGAAGCTGTAGAGGCTACCGTTGTTGATGCTTTCGGTAAGGAAATCCATCTTCGCGCCTTAAAAATCGAAATCGATCATGCGTTTCATGATGAAAGCGCCAACGCCCATCCAGGCGAAAGCGCAAAACAGCATGATCTGACCCAGCTGTCTATCGAACAGCAAGGAAATGTATTTTGGATTCATGATGGTCAGCATGCCCATCACCGCAAGCGGCAGACAGCCGATGATGGCGGCCGATGCAATTGATTCCTGCGAAAGGGCGCGAACTTTGGCCCGTAATTTTTTCCTGTCGCGCAGCACTTTTGAAAGGTTGCTCAAAATTTCTGACAGGTTGCCGCCGGATTTCTGCTGCACCGTAATGACGATGGCGAAGAAGTTCGTCTCAGGCAACGGGATGCGCTGATAGAGCATTTCAACCGCCGTCGGGATCGGCACATTGAGCGCCTGCGCTTCAAGGATCTGGCGGAATTCGGAACGCACTGGTTCAGAGCTTTCGTTCGCGACGATGCGGATGCAATCGCCGATCGGCAAACCCGCCTTCACACCACGCACGATCACGTCGAGCGCGTTCGGAAATTCCATCATGAATTTAAAGAAACGCTTTTTGCGCGCAGCGTTGACGTACCAGCGCGGGAAAATAATACTGGTCGCAACCGCACTCAGTATCGACGGCAGCAGCATGCCCATCAGATACATATTGGCGGCAAAAGCGACGACGCCGCAAACGATCGAAAAAATAATATATCCCGTACGCGTCCATTTGAGACCCGCCTGCTCCATGCGGATATTCAGCGGCGGACTTCTTTCAATATTGTCCTGGCGCTTTTCGAGTTCCTTGATGGAATTTTCGACCGACTTTTTGCGCAACACCAGTTCGATTGGCTCGGCTTTACCGCCGCGCTTTGCAGCATTGCGCCCGGCGGAAATACGATCGAGACGATCGGACGCCGCAGCTTCCCCGCTGAGATAAGGGTAAATAAACACCCACGCCAGCCCGCCGACGGCAAACATGGCAAGAACCGTAATGGCTAGCTGGGAAATACTGTCGGGGAACATGCTGCCGCCTCCCTAATTAAAAACCGGTTGCGGCTTCGGGCGCATCTGAACTGTCAAGAGCCGCGGCAAGGCGGCGCTCTTCGCCAAAATACACGGCGCGATCCCAGAATTTCGGACGGCCGATGCCGGTGGAGCGATGCTGGCCAAGAATTTTTCCGTTCTGGTCTTGTCCCAGAATGTCGTAGACGAAAATATCCTGCGTGGTGATCGTGTCGCCGTCCATGCCGACAATCTCGGTCACGTGCGTGATGCGGCGCGAACCGTCACGCAGGCGCGAGGCCTGAATAATCACATCGATCGAGCCAACAATGATTTCACGAATTGTGCGCGGGCTGAGCGCATAGCCGCCCATCAGGATCATCGATTCCATACGGCTGAGGCATTCGCGCGGCGTGTTGGCGTGGATGGTGCCCATCGAGCCGTCATGGCCCGTGTTCATCGCCTGCAAAAGATCGAACACTTCGGGGCCGCGCACCTCACCGACGATGATGCGTTCAGGACGCATGCGCAGGCAGTTCTTGACGAGATCGCGC
>JAZKID010000088.1:0-1485 GCA_040385045.1 Pseudomonadota bacterium
CGTTCGAAGGCGTGATGAAAAACCAGCCGATTTTCGATATCGAAAAGAACATGCCGGTTCCGCCCCCTTCTCGCCATATCTTCATGCAGATGATACAGGAAGAGCATGGAATCGCTTAACGAAACTCGCAGCAACCGACAGCCTATGCACAGGCTGCGCATGGCGCTGGCCGTGTTGCTCGCTTTGATATTGAGCATCGCACCTTTATCGGAAGCGTTTGCACAAACGTCGCGCTTGAAAATTCTGCGCGATGCCGAAATCGAGGAGCTTCTGAAAGATTACACGCGGCCGATCTTTCGCGCCGCCGGTTTACGCAATGCGGGTGCCGTCGATACGGTGATCATCAACGACCGCAGCTTCAACGCTTTCGTTGCCGACAGCCAGCGCATTTTCATCACCGTCGGCGCGCTGCTGGATTCACCGACACCGAACCAGGTGATCGGCGTGCTGGCGCACGAAACCGGCCACATCTCGGGCGGGCACCTTGCACGTTTGCGTAATGAACTCCGTACTGCACAGACGACCAGCATCGTCGCCATGCTCGTGGGTGTCGCAGCTGTTGCGGCAGGTGCCGCCGCCGGCGCAGACGGGCGTGATATCGGCGGCGCAGCAACCGGCGTCATGGCTGGCGGGATGGGCATCGCGCAACGCCGCCTTCTTGCTTATCAGCGCACCGAGGAACAGGCGGCCGACCGTGCGGCGATCAACTATCTCAACGCGACGAAACAAAGCGGGCGCGGCATGATCGCGACGTTCAAAAAATTTGCTGAAGATGACATGTTTTCGTCGCGCTATGTCGACCCTTACGCTCAGTCGCACCCGATGCCGCGCGATCGTATCGCCAATCTCGAAGGCCTTGTCGAGGCAAGTCCGTATAAAGATGTGAAAGACAGCCCTGCACTTCTTCTTCGCCATGAACTGATGCGCGCAAAAATTTCCGGTTACATCGAAACGCCGCAACACGTGGCACGACGTTATCCGGACGTGACAACTTTACCCGGAAAATATGCGCGCGCGATTGCGATGGCGCATAATGCGTCGCTGCCAGCCGCCCTGAAAATGATGGATGAGCTGATCGTCGCGCAGCCGAACAACCCTTACTTTCAAGAGTTGAAAGGCCAGACGCTTCTGGAAAACGCCCGCCCGCGCGAAGCGATCGCGCCTTATCAGCGTGCCGTGGCGCTGAACCCGAATGCAGGCCTGATCCGCGTCGGGCTTGGCCGCGCGATGGTGTCTTCGGAAGATAAATCGTTGCTCAACGAAGCGGTCAGTCAGCTCGAGCGCGCCGTCATTCAGGACCCTTATTCGGGCGACGGCTACCAGTTCCTCGCCATGGCTTATGGCCGCAAGGGGGATGAGGGCCGTGCGTCGCTTGCAACCGCGCAGGGTTTTTTCAATGCCAAGGATTACAAGCTTGCCAAAACGGCTGCCGCGCAGGCAAAACGGATTTTACCATCCGGCTCTCCCGGCTGGCTGAAGGCCGAC
>JAZKID010000088.1:1495-20779 GCA_040385045.1 Pseudomonadota bacterium
CAAGGTTCCAAAAAAGGACGACTAACCTGATGCGTTTTTTTATTCTCTTCACAAGTTTTATGCTCGTGACCGCCGCGCATGCCGAAAATTTCTCGCCTGCGCAGGAAAAGGAAATCCAGAACATCGTCCGCGATTATCTTGTTAAGAATCCGGACGTCCTGAAAGAAGCTTTCAAAGCGCTGGAAAAACAGCAGGCCGAACAGGTCGGCGAATTGCAGCAAGTGGCTTTGAAAGAGCATGCCGATCTTTTGTTCAACAGCAAAAACAGCGCGGTGATCGGCAACCCGAATGGTGATGTTACGGTCGTGGAATTTTTTGATTACAATTGCGGCTATTGCCGTGCTGCGGAAGCCGACTTGCAAAAACTGATTGCCGAAGACCCGAATCTGCGCGTGGTGTTGAAAGAATATCCCGTGCTCGGTACAGGTTCGATCGAAGCCGCGCTGATCATGGCGCAGCTTGTCAATGATCCGAAATATATTGAACTGCATCATGTTTTGCTGTCGGCCAAGGGACAGGCGGATAAGATCAGCACCCTCGCCGCTGCCAAAAAACTGGGGCTTGATGTCGCAAAACTTGAAGACGGTATTCAGGGCGATGCCGCGCGTAAACCGATCGAGGAAAGCTACAAACTCGCCAACGCTCTGGGCATCAACGGCACGCCGGGTTATGTCATCGGCGATGCGGTGCATGTCGGCGCGGCAAGCTATGATGTGTTGAAGCAGAATATCGCCAACATGCGCAAATGCGGGAAAGCGGTGTGTTGAAAATTTACTTTGACTATTTGGAAATAAGAGTATAATTACTGAAAATATTTTAAATTGTAAGGGTTAGTTATGATAGATAAAGTCCAATCCAATTCACTTGATACAAATGGAAACGGTCGTCTAGATAAAGACGAAATTGGCATCGGAACCAACTTTTTCGAAGTTGCTAAAAAACTCTATGCTACCAATTTCTATGATAAATATCGCTCGGAATTAAGAGAAAAAATTGAAAAATTTGATGAGAATAAAGATACTTGGATCTCAAACGGCAAAACCTGGTCTGATGGAATTATTTTATCAGGCAAAGACGAACGACAAACTTTAACCGATGCTGGCTATTCGGCAAAAGCTTATAATGCTGATGCATACTACAGCGACAAGAAGCCTGTCATTGTTAGCGAAGAAGAGGCGCAATCGCTCGACAAAATTAACGAGGGTCTTAATGAGGCCAACAAAGAAACGCTTGATTTGATTAACAAATTGAAAGCGCAACTTGAAGAAGAAAAGAAACAAAATCCTAACAGTCCAGATCTAAAAGAAACTGAAGCAGCGATCAAGGAATTAGAGGAAAAACTCAAAAAGAAAGAAAAGTCGACAGAAATCGAACGCGCTTCGTGGACTGCGAGAGGCCGCGCGATCACAGTAGACGATGCGGTCGAAGCCAATTTGCAAAATTATGTTATGAGTAGAGAGTCATTTGCTACATATGTCAGCACTTTGACAGGTAAAACTATTTCAGAACTTTATGAACTTCAGAAGACAGACCCAACCTTGCCATTAATTGTTACTGAAGACGAATATAGAACTCATAAACTATTTATGAAATTTGCCGGTACAGATGAAAAAATTCAAAAAGGCGTTGAATTAAGAAGCCTTATTGCAAGTTATGGCTCAAAAGCATCCAAAGAGCAGATTGCTGTCTATAAAGAAGAGCTCAATGAAATGCCGAAAGGAAAAGACATAACTTTCCTTGATGCAGAGCAACAGAAGAAGCTCGAGCATGAAACCTCTCTTTCCTATAGCTTCACCCTCGAAGATGAAGATGGGAAAGAACAAACTTACAACTACACCTACTTAGATGCCAACATCGGTCAAGATTTCAAGGTTCCCATCAGCTATACAAACTGGGATGGCTCAGATAATGCTGATAAAAAAGATTTTTCTTACGGTGAACTATTCTACAAATTTACTTCCGGTGAAAAAGATATGGAAGAAACAACGTCTCAGAGTCAAACTGAACAGTAGTTGCATAAAACCATCATAAAACTTGAAAGCCTGCTTCTAAGAAGCGGGCTTTTCGTTTAAGTCTCTGCAATGACAGCAACTGTTTTGATCCTCAACGGCCCGAACCTCAACCTGCTCGGCACGCGCGAACCGGAGATTTACGGCGCGCAGACGCTGGATGACGTCAAAAAGCTTTGCGAGGACGAGGCCGCCCGGCTGGGCGTTGCCGTGGACTTTCGCCAGTCGAATATCGAAGGTGAACTGGTCACCTGGGTGCAGGAAGCACGAACAACCACGTCCGGCCTGATTATCAATGCCGGCGGCTACACACACACCTCGGTTGCCCTGCATGACGCGCTAAAAGCCTATGAAAATCAAATAGTTGAAGTTCACATCAGCAATATTTACGCGCGCGAGGAATTCCGCCATAAGTCTTATATTTCGCCCCTCGCGAAGGGGGTGATTTGCGGTTTCGGTGCAAGCGGTTATGTATATGCCATGCAGCTGCTGGCCCAAAGCCACAGCGTTTGAGTATTAAAGGCGTTCGATGACAACGGAAAAAAAATCAGACAAAAATTCTTTCAACGCGGACATTATCCGCCAGCTTGCTGAAATTCTCGATGACACCAAGCTGACCGAAATTGAAGTCGAAGACGGCGGCTTGCGTGTACGCGTGGCGCGGCAGGGCATGCCCGTTCAGCAAATCTCTGTTCCCGTGGCAGCGGCGCCTGTCGCTCCTGCAGCCGTGGCGCCTGCCGCCGCGAATGTGAACAATGAAGTATCGAAAGATGCCGTGACATCACCGATGGTTGGCACGGCCTATCTTGCCAGTGCGCCGGGTAAACCAAATTTCATCGAAATCGGCGCGACCGTGAAGCAGGGACAAACGCTGTTGACGATCGAAGCGATGAAAACTTTCAACGAAATTCCCAGCCCCCGCTCAGGCAAGATTACGCAAATTCTGATCGAGAACGGGCAACCTGTCGAGTTTGGGCAACCCCTCGTCGTTATAGCTGCCTGATGTTCGACAAAGTTCTCATTGCCAACCGTGGTGAAATTGCGCTGCGCGTGCTGCGCGCCTGCAAGGAGCTCGGCATCGCAACCGTCGCCGTGCATTCCACCGCCGATGCCGAAGCGATGCATGTCCGCCTTGCGGATGAAAGCGTTTGTATCGGCCCGCCTGCCGCGCGCGACAGCTATCTGAACATTCCGCAGATTATCGCCGCCTGCGAAATCACCGGCGCCGATGCCGTTCACCCCGGCTACGGTTTTCTTTCCGAAAATGCCCGCTTTGCAGAAATTCTCTCCAGCCATAACATTGCTTTCATCGGCCCGACAGCCGAACATATTCAAATCATGGGCGACAAGATCGAAGCCAAGCGCACCGCCGTACGTCTTGGCATTCCCGTCGTGCCGGGATCCGACGGCGCAATCACGGATGACGCGGAAGCGGAAAAGGTCGCCAAGAGAATTGGTTATCCGGTTCTGATTAAAGCTGCATCAGGTGGCGGCGGGCGCGGGATGAAAGTCGCCAAAACGCAGGCTGATCTGTCGCACGCGCTTTCGGCAGCACGCACTGAAGCCGGCGCCGCATTCGGCGATGATGCCGTATATTTAGAGAAATATCTTGAAAAGCCGCGCCATATCGAAATTCAGGTGATGGGCGACGGGCACGGCAATGCCGTGCATCTCGGCGAGCGCGATTGTTCGCTGCAGCGCCGCCACCAGAAAGTCTGGGAAGAAGCGGGTTCTCCTGCCCTCAACACCGAACAGCGCGACAAGATTGGCGAGATCGTTGCCGATGCGATGCGCAAACTGAAATACAAGGGCGCAGGTACCGTCGAATTTCTCTATGAGAACGGCGAATTTTATTTCATCGAAATGAACACGCGCCTTCAGGTTGAACATCCTGTGACGGAAATGATCACCGGCCTCGATCTCGTGCACGAGCAGATCAAGGTCGCGACAGGTGCGAAATTGTCGTGGAGGCAGGACGAAATCAAGTTCCGCGGCCATGCGATCGAATGCCGCGTCAATGCAGAAAACCCGGAAACATTTCGTCCCTCGCCCGGCAAGCTGAAATATTATCACCCGCCCGGCGGCCTCGGCGTGCGCGTCGACAGCGCGGTGTATCAGGGTTACACAATCCCTCCCTATTACGACAGCCTGGCAGCAAAACTGATCGTGCACGGCAAAAACCGCAATGAGTGCCTGATGCGCCTGCGCCGTGCGCTCGATGAATATGTCGTCGACGGTATCGAGACCACGATCCCGCTGTTCCGCGCACTTGTTCGCAACACGGATATTCAAAATGGCCAGTACGACATTCACTGGCTGGAACATTATCTTGCCGATGGTGGAATGAAAGCGGCTTGAATGAGAAAAAGATTACAAAGAAAATATTTTGTACTCGCGGCTATATTTCTATTTAATTCATCGGCATTCGCAGCAGACGGGGTTGGAATTCCTGAGTGTGATGCATTTTTGAATAAGTACGAAGCTTGTATGCTTTCGCTGGCAACTGATGAAGCCAAATCGGAAGCGCAAAAAAATCTTGATCAATATAGAAAAGTATTTACCCAGCAGGCTGCCGATCCTGCGTTTCGCGCGCTGTTACCTCAAATGTGCCGGGCAACACTGGACAATATGAAAAATAATGCACCTGCGATTTCCCCAGAATGCAGTTTTGATCAATAATGCCTGTAACGACGAAAGATTTATTTTCTTTTCTCGATAATCTCAGCATTTCCCATTCCACGGTCGAGCATCCGCCTCTCTTTACAGTCGAACAATCGCAGCAGCTGCGCGGCACCATCACGGGCGGGCACACAAAAAATCTTTTTTTGAAAGACAAGAAGGATAAAGTTTTTCTGATCGTCGTTTTGGAAGATGCCGTTGTCGATCTCAAAACCCTGCATCAGAAAATCAACTCGGCGCGGCTGTCATTCGGGTCGGCGGCTTTAATGGAAGATATTTTGGGCGTTTCCCCCGGCTCCGTCACCGCTTTCGGCATTATCAATGATAAAGACAAGCGCGTGAATATTATTCTCGATGCGAAGCTAATGCAGAACAATATCATCAACTGCCACCCGCTCGTCAACACAAGGACGACATCGGTCGCGCGCGATGATCTGATTAAATTTATTACAGCGACGGGTCATACGCCGCGCATCGAGGCCGTTGCCGAATGACCGAGCCGCTCGATCCCATCAACCTTAACCCAGAAATCATGCTGCGCGCCTATGCGGCCGGTATTTTCCCGATGTCGGAAAGCGCCGATGATCCCGGCCTGTTCTGGGTGGAACCGAAAGAGCGCGGAATTATCCCTCTCGATACATTTCATGTTCCGAAACGCCTCGCGCGCACGGTGCGGCATCTGCAGTTCGATATCAAAATCAATTCGGATTTCGACAGTGTGATTGATGCCTGCGCTGCTCCGGACCGCGCCTCCGCCACATGGATCAACGCGCGTATTCGCAAACTCTACCGCGACCTTTATGACATCGGGCACTGCCACACGGTGGAATGCTGGAACAACGGCAAACTTGCCGGCGGGCTTTACGGTGTGACATTAGGAACGGCGTTTTTTGGCGAAAGCATGTTTTCAAAAGAGCGCGATGCTTCGAAGGTTGCGCTGGTGCATCTTGTCGAACGCTTACGCGAGCGCGGCTTTACACTTCTCGATACGCAGTTCAACACAGAGCATTTGTCGCAATTCGGCGCGATCACCATTCCGCAAAAAGAATATATGAAGCTGCTGGAAGCGGCTCTGCAAAGCAGGGCTGAGTTTGTTTAATGCCAATAGGCAAATAGAATAACTATACAAAGGGCTAGGATTGCTGCCATCAAAGATGCATTTCGACCATGCCCAATAATCCGGCATCCTAGAAAAGAGAATTCGAATTTTTCTTGAAATTTTAACATAAGGCGGAGTCCACCATTTTTTTGGTCATCTCCAAAAGCCCACCATTAAATAAGGCCGATTCTTTTTGCTTATGTCAAAGAATTTTTCCTCACAGGGCCCTTTTATATTGCTGCAATATGGAAATTAATCCGCCGGCATTTCATCCGGGCCGAAATCGTCCGGGCCCATCGGCGGCGGAGCGCCCTCGTCGTCCGGCAGGAATTCGCGATCCGGCTCGTCGGCCGGCGGCCGTTGCTGAGAGCGTTGTGATTTCTTCTTGGCTTTCGGCGCCTGTTCTTCCGGTACGACTTCCGGCTCCGGCACGCGCGGCTTGGCGCCGCCTTTACATGCGACGAGCCAGATATCGTAAATCGGATGCTCGACGGCATTCAAACCCGGGCTGTCGGCGAACATCCAGCCGGAAAAAATACGGTGAATTTTATTGTCGAGCGTGATCTCGTCCACTTCGACAAAACCCGTCGTCAGCGGATCATCCGCCTCGGCGCGATTGTTGCAGACACGCGGCGTGACCTGCAGCGCGCCGAACTGCACCGTCTCATTGATTTTCACATCGAACTTGATGATACGCGCGGTAATCTTGTCGAGCCCGGCAAATTCCGCTGTCGGATTTTCAATGCGTTGCGCAAAAGCGGGCGTTGAAAGAAATGTGCAGGCTGCGAGAACAAGAAAACGCTTCATCATCATTACTCAGGCCGCCACGCTTCATAATCGCCTGTCGCGGCCGGGCGATGGCTAGCCGCCAGCGACGAACCCGGCGGGCGGTAAGCCAGGGCCGTGCCGGTCATATTCGGCATATGCGGTTTTTCCCAAGCATGTGGTGCAACGTTTTGCTCTGATGGCGGCACGTCATATTGATGATGCAGCCAGCCGTGCCAGCCGGGCGGAACTGTCGATGCTTCGGATTGATGTGCGTAAATCACCCAGCGGCGCTGGCCCTGCCCCTGATAGCGTTCAGGTGCGCGATAATAAGTGTTGCCCAGATCATCATGGCCGACGCGTTCGGCATTAGCCCACCACAGAGAAAAGCGCGTCCCCCAGGTATTCCCTGTCCACCAGGCAAAAATCTCTTTCAGCATGCGCGCGCCATTTCGTGATTGCAGTTCTGAAGCTCAACTAAGCCGAGACAGGCTTTTCTGTCTAGCACCGGCAACAGGCTATAAGGCTGAAAAATGGCGGTATTCAGACCGTGCTGTTTTAAATTTTTGAAGCTTGAGGACGTTTAAGCCGCTGCGCCCGCACCGGCAGCGGATGGAGCGCCGTCGGTTTTTTCGGTATATGTATTTTCGCTGGCCATGGCTTCCATGCGCTCGTCCAGCGTTTCCTTGACGCCGTCGATCACATAAGTCTCATCGATCAACCGCATCAGGCGTGCGTCCTGCAACAGCCATTGAATGCGGCGTTGCATGGCATTCGGTGAAAACGGTTTGGCGATCACAGCCTGCGCACCGTAGCGATAGGCCAGCTCCACCTCGCGGCGCGTCGGGCCGGAAATCGTCATCAGCACAGGCATGCATGCAATCGGGCCGGACTGCTTGCTGCGTAATTCTTTTAAAAGCTTGGGGCCGGGCATCAGCCGCATGCGCCAGTCGGCGATCATTAAATTCGGCGGCTCGTCGTGAATATCGCGCAGGGCCTGCTCGGCATTGTCGAAGAAACGCAGGCGGCGCAGGCGTAAAGGCTGCAGAATCGTTCGCGTGATCGCCTGCATCGCACGCGACTCATCGAGCACCACAACATCGAGCGATTCGATCGATTTGTTGTAAGCGAGATGATTTTGGCTGTCTTCCATTCCAACCCTTTTCCGAGGTTTTCAAAAACCCCGCCCAAGTTAATCTAGCTACTCTTGTTGAGATTTGAGTTAAAACGGCGCGGGTATTTGAGATGATCTGGTAAGGACTCTGTAAAGATCATCCTTCGACTCTTCTGAAGGTTTCGCGCTTTTACTTTGAGGCACCTTTTTTGCCCTCTTTGTGCTTGCTCAGAGTCGACCGATGACTAGGCGCAAGAGCCCATTTGCTTGAGAGTGAATTATCCCCGTCATCCACATTGAAATACTATATGTAGTGTCTTATCTCGTTAACTCATACTAAAGGTTGACCCTGATAAGATTTCAGCATTAGGATAACTTCCTTGCTTGATGTGCGCTTGAGTCCTCTTTTAGGCTCCTCACCTGCCACAGGAGAGCAAGGCAAAAAGGACAATAAACCGGGTTACGGCAAGACAAGCCGTAGGGCTGCTGAAGCTTGAAAAAGCACGGCCGCCATACGGGAAAATGACGCCTTTTTACAAGGTGGGAATGGAAAACCGTCTTTTGAAGGCGGGTCGGGCAACAAGCGGTGAAAGCCGCAGTTAAAAAAACAGGCGCCAAGCGCCGGAACTTAAGAGGGTTACAGAATGCGCATCACACGTCGATATACAAAAGAAGGCCAGTCCGCTTATGAGGGCATCGCGTTTCGCTCCGGCATCAGCGAGATCAAGAATCCCGATGGCTCGATTGTCTTTCGTCTTGAAAATATCGACGTACCGGCAAGCTGGTCGCAGGTTGCCGTTGATATCATCGCGCAGAAATATTTCCGCAAGGCGGGCGTCGCGAAACTTCTGAAAAAGGTCGAAGAAGAAACCGTGCCGAGCTGGCTGTGGCGCTCCGTTCCGGACGATGCGGCACTGGCCGCATTTCCGCAGGAAGACCGTTTCGGTTCCGAAACATCGGCAAAGCAGGTTTTTGATCGCCTCGCCGGAACGTGGACCTATTGGGGCTGGAAGAACAGCTACTTTGATACAGAAGCCGACGCGCAGGCTTTCTTCGATGAAATGCGCTTCATGCTCGCCATGCAAATGGCGGCGCCGAATTCGCCGCAATGGTTCAATACCGGCATGCATTGGGCTTACGGCGTTGACGGACCGGCGCAGGGCCACTTCTATGTCGACCCGAAACTCGGCGAAGTGCGCGCGTCGACTTCCGCTTATGAACGCCCGCAACCGCACGCCTGCTTTATTCAGGGCATCAGCGACGATCTCGTCAATGAAGGCGGCATCATGGATCTTTGGGTGCGTGAAGCGCGCCTGTTCAAATACGGCTCCGGCACCGGCACGAATTTCTCGCGCCTGCGCGGTGAAGGCGAAAAATTATCCGGCGGCGGAAAATCATCCGGCCTGATGTCGTTCCTGAAAATCGGCGACCGCGCAGCAGGCGCGATCAAATCCGGCGGCACCACGCGCCGCGCAGCGAAAATGGTCGTCGTCGATGTCGACCATCCGGATATTGAAGATTACATCAACTGGAAAGTGAAAGAAGAGCAGAAGGTCGCAGCGCTCGTCACCGGCTCGAAAATTTGCGCGAAGCATCTCAAGGCGATCATGAAGGCCTGCGTGAATTGCGATGGCCCGGGGGATGCCTGCTACGATCCTGAACAGAACCCTGCCCTGAAGCGCGAAATTCGTGCCGCGAAAAAATCCTACGTGCCTGAAAGCTATATCAAGCGCGTCATCCAGTTCGCGCAGCAAGGCTATAAAGATCTCGACTTCAAGGTTTACGGCACGGACTGGGATTCGGAAGCCTATCTCACTGTTGCTGGCCAGAACTCGAACAACTCTGTGCGCGTCACCGATGCGTTCCTGCAAGCTGTCGCGCATGACCAGGAATGGTCGCTGACATGGCGCAAGAGCGGCAAGGTGAAGAAGACATTGAAGGCGAAAGATTTGTGGGAGCAGATTTCGCACGCTGCATGGGCATCGGCTGATCCGGGCCTGCAATATCACACCACCATCAACGACTGGCACACCTGCCCGAAAGCCGGTGAAATCCGCGCCAGCAATCCGTGCTCGGAATACATGTTCCTTGACGATACGGCGTGCAACCTCGCCTCGCTGAACCTGATGACATTCAAGGACTCGAATAAAAAATTCGACGTCGAAAGTTTCGAACATGCCTGCCGGCTGTGGACCATTGTGCTGGAACTGTCCGTTCTGATGGCGCAATTCCCCTCGCGCGAAATCGCCCGGCTTTCCTATGCGTATCGGACTCTTGGTCTTGGTTACGCAAACATCGGTGGTTACCTGATGTCGGCAGGCATTCCCTATGATAGCGACGAGGCGCGCGCGATCTGCGGCGCCATCACTGCCATCATGACCGGCATTTCCTATGCCACTTCCGCCGAAATGGCGCGCGAGCTCGGGCCGTTCCCGGGTTACGGCAATAACGCGGCCGACATGCTGCGCGTGATGCGCAATCACCGCCTCGCCGCGCATGGCGAAGCGCATGGTTATGAAAAACTGTCGACACCGCCGGTACCGCTCGATCACGCCAATATTAAAGACAAGGCGCTTTCGCAGCACGCAAAAGCGGCGTGGGACCTTGCCGTTTCGCTCGGTGAAAAGCACGGCTACCGCAACGCGCAGTCGACTGTGATCGCGCCGACCGGCACGATCGGCCTCGTGATGGATTGCGACACCACTGGCATCGAACCGGATTTCGCGCTCGTGAAATTCAAGAAGCTCGCAGGCGGCGGTTATTTCAAGATCATCAACCGCGCCGTTCCGGAAGCGTTGCAAACGCTCGGCTATCCTGAGCACCAGATTGCGGAGATGATTGCTTACGCTGTCGGCCATGGCACCATGGCGCAGGCCCCTGCGATCAACCACACCACGCTGAAAGCGAAAGGCTTCACGGACAAGGAGCTGAAAGCTGTCGAAAGCGGCATGCCGCAGGCCTTCGATATCAAGTTCGTGTTCAACAAGTGGACGCTGGGCGAAGATTTCTGCAAGCGCGTGTTGAAAATCAGCGACGAGCAGCTGAACGATCCGTCGTTCGACCTGCTGCGCGGAATTGGCTTCACGAAACAGGATATCGAAGCAGCGAACGTACACGTCTGCGGCGCGATGACGCTGGAAGGCGCACCGCATCTGAAAAAAGAAGACTATGCGGTGTTCGACTGCGCTAATCCGTGCGGCCGTCTCGGCAAGCGCTATCTCTCCGTCAACAGTCACATCGACATGATGGCCGCCGCGCAGCCGTTCCTGTCCGGTGCAATTTCGAAAACGATCAACATGCCGAACGATGCAACCGTTGAGGATTGCAAGAACGCCTACGAGCGTTCGTGGAAGCTCGCCCTGAAAGCCAACGCGCTGTATCGCGACGGCTCGAAACTGTCGCAGCCGCTGAACTCTTCCCTCATCGAAGATGAGGACGAGGATGAGACGGTTGAAGACATGCTGGCGAAGCCGCAGACCGCGCAGGTCATGCAGGTGGCGGAAAAGATCGTCGAGCGCATTATCGAGATCGAACGCGAGGTTGCGCGCGAAAAAATTCCGGAACGCCGCAAGGGCTATACGCAGAAAGCTGTCGTCGGCGGCCATAAAGTGTATCTGCGCACAGGCGAGTATGAAGACGGCCGCCTTGGCGAGATCTTCATCGATATGCACAAGGAAGGTGCCGCTTTCCGCGCGATGATGAACAACTTCGCCATCGCGATCTCGCTTGGCCTGCAATACGGCGTGCCGCTGGCGGAATATGTGGAGGCGTTCACCTTCACGCGCTTCGAACCGGCCGGTCTCGTGCAGGGCAACGATGCGATCAAGAATGCGACATCCATTCTCGATTACATCTTCCGTGAATTAGCGGTGTCCTATCTCGAGCGGACCGACCTCGCCCATGTCACACCTGCGGATACGAGTCCCGGCGCGCTTGGCGGCGGTGAGCCAAAACCCGCAGGCCAAATGATTTCAAGCGGTTATACCCGCGGAAAATCCGGCGGGCTTGTCTTGATGCATGGCACAAGCGGTAATATTCCGCCTGCCCTGAAATCGGCCTTGCAGACATCGACATCGTCGAACATCGGCACGGCAAGCACAGCTACCGCAGGAGTGGCAACAGCTTTGAAAGCTGAACTCTTCACACAGGAAGATGAAGAAGCGGCGGAAGAACGGTACCTGCAAACGCAGGAACGGGAAAACACGCGCGTCATCGAAATTAAAAAAGAAGCGCCGGGCGCGCGTGCAGCACAAAACGACCTCGCTTCAAAACTGACGATGGCGAAACTGCGGGGCTATGAAGGCGAAAGTTGCCCCGAGTGCCAGAACTTCACGCTGGTTCGCAACGGCACCTGCCTGAAATGCGACACTTGCGGCGGCACAACAGGCTGCTCGTAAGTTTTGCTAGATTTAAAAAAACAAAAGGCGCCACAAGGCGCCTTTTTTATCGGTCAAGTTCGTTTTTGAGTTTCATCATTAATTTGATAAAATTCTATGCTTTCATATCGGAAACGCGAATATAAATGTCGTAAAAATTCTCAGCTTTTGCAGCTTCAATTACGCCGCTATGATCTTTATCTGCACGCCAAAAAGAATTAGAAATTTTGGCAGAAATGTAATTTTTCTGGACCGTCGTGAGGCTTTTCAACTCTTTACCATACTGTCTGAAAGCTGCATTTTTTGCGCAACGTATATCCCACCAACTCAACTCCCTGCCAGAATTTCCTCTTGTCTTAATAGCGTCATCAAGCCTGTTTGCCAAAATTGTAAAATTTATACCTTTTAAGTCGATACTCATGATTCATCTCCAATCATAAATATAACAGTTATCACAAGCTTTCTCAAATTCTTAATAAAAAAAAGTCCTAAAGTTAAAACTCAAATTTGAATAAAAAACGCCGCATTGCTCGGCTTATTTTTCCGCCCACTTCACATCACACGTGCGATAAAAGTTTGCGTATTCCAGTGAAGCCGTTGCGTCTTCCCTGTCGCGATATGGCCCCAGTTTAAAATACTGTTTGTTGTAGACCACATCACTTTTGAGATCCCCGAATGGTCCGGCAGCGCGGGCCACCAGTTTGCCGTTGGCATAAAATTCAATCCGGCCTTTTGGGCCAGCCTGAATATTCAGTTTGAAATCGA
Organism: Pseudomonadota bacterium; assembly: GCA_040385045.1. GTDB lineage: Bacteria > Pseudomonadota > Alphaproteobacteria > Rhizobiales > UBA4765 > JAZKID01. The sequence goes on from JAZKID010000088.1 coordinate 14,303, forward strand.
CCCATTTTTCATTGAGTTTGGGCAACGGATTGAAATTCTCAACCCGCGTTTCTGGCGCACAGAGCTTGGACCATTTTTTTGTCGCAAAACCTTTTTCATCCTTTGCGAAGAGCACCGTCAGTTGATCGCCGCCTTCCACGCGTTCTGTCGCCGGGCTTCCCTCTGTGCATAATCCATTTTTTGCAGGTATCGCTTTTTTATATCCCGCTCCGTAACTCTGCTCAATGGTCGCGAAATATTGTCCGTTTTCGACACGCAGCGCAAAGAGCGGGCTGGGGCTCTCGTTGTCGCCATAAAGAGATTTGAACTGCGCAACCATGAAACGGTTTTTGTTTTTGGGCACATCGCCGGAAGCGCGCATCCGCCAGCTGTAAGACACCGGCTGCCCGGGTTTCAGATATTGCTTTTGTACTTCAAGCAATTCAGCGCGCTGGTTTTCCTTTGCATCTTCCGTATCCAATGGATAGGAATTTTTCCTGATTGTCAGGCGAACGCCATCCTTGGTTTTTTCAGCCATACCGTCCGGATTATGCTGGCGCATAAAAATCAGGTCACCAAAAATAATATCGCCATTTGCCTGCGTAACCGGCGATCTGAAGTTTTCTCGGATGGAGCAATCGCTGACAGTTATCGACATCGAAAATATTTCCAAAATATCGCCGGTTTATTGCTCATATTCGAAAGGAAAATAAGGAAAAGTGCAATAAAAAAACGCCGCATTACTGCGGCGTTTCTATTTTTATATGAAGACGAAATCTTAGCGGTGGCAATAACCGCGGCGGTCAACATAGCGGCAATGACGGCGCGGCGTCGTTGCATCGCCGATGACGGCACCGCCGACACCGCCGATTGCGGCACCTGCTGCTGCGCCGCCCCACGTACCCGTGGCTGCACCACCGATGATACCGCCGGCAGCTGCGCCGATCCCTGCGCCTGCAAGCGTGCGGTCGGAACGGTCATATTCCGAGCAACCGCCCAATGTTGCTGCCATCATGGCCGCAGCTAAAAACAAACCCTTTTTCATGCCTTAATCTCCATTAGAATTAGAATGCAAAAATCCTGCGCTTGAGCGCTAGTGGTAAAACTGCTCCAGCCAAGAATTGTTCCAAAAATTTTTCGGGATTTAGAAAGCTTCTGCGCGCTCTGAGGACATTTCAAGCGTGATCAACGCTTCCATGGCGTTCTGCGCTTTTTTTTCGTGCGTCGCGATCATGGCCGGTACGATATCGTTGCCGTCACCATCGATCATGTAGATCGTGCCCTTGCGCAGGGCGGCCGCACTCATCAATTCTTCTTCATAGACACGCCGGAGTTCTTCACGCGACGCAGGATGGTTGAGCATGTCAGCTCCTTCTTGGGCAAGAAGACCAACTGGCACTCATTACATCGAGAGCTGATCAGCGCAAAGAATGAGCCCGTTTGGCTATAGAGTCCAATTTTATTTCTGGCAATTCTGGCCTAGGACTGCCAGAAAACAGGCTTAGTGACAGAAATGATTGACAAAAATCAAACGGCATTCAGAATGGGCGAATAATTTAAAGTTATAAGGCGGGACAAAATGAGTCTTAAACCAGTAAAAAGAAGCAAAAATCTGAATGCAAATAGCAATAACAATCCCGCAGGAATAGGTACTTCCGTCACGCCCACACCATCTGATGTGTCCGTTATTACGGCAAGAGCCGGTACAGGAACTTTATCAGCAGCCTCTACAGGCAGCATCCAAAAAAGCTGGTTCAACAAAACATATGACGAGGCTGTTTTATCATTGTACAGTCTTGGTCGCTGCTTTCAACGCTGGCCACAATAATAAAAAAGCGCCCGAAGGCGCTTTTTAAATTTCAATAATCACTTGCAACTTACGGGCACTTCACCATCACCGGGTTGCCGTTTTCATCACGGAGCGGGCGTCCGCGCGCATCTGTCGCCGTGCAGGCTTCCGGTGTTGTAGCCGCGCCGACAACGGCACCACCTGCCCCGCCGATGGCTGCACCCGCGAGGGCACCGCCAGTTGTGCCTGTCGCTGCACCGCCGATAATCGCGCCCGTCGCTGCACCGATTCCGGCGCCGCCCAGCGTGCGGTCGGTCTGCGAATATTCAGAACACCCGGCAAGTGTCATGACAACGGCACTGGCGAGGAGAAAATGTTTCAGCATGTAAAAGCTCCCTAAGATAAGCACATGTTCGAGGCGGCGAGGTTAAACACGCTTTGGCCTTTGAGACAATCATCTTCAAAGCTTTTGGCGCCGTTAAGTTCCGTTATTTTTATGGAAAATGGAAGAAATGGTCGCTGTCAGGCGACGTCGAGGTAAACCACATTGCTCTTTTTGCCATCCAGCGGCGTCATGGTTTCGATCAGCTGGATATAAGACTTGGCCGGCATCGGTTTTGCGAACAGGTAACCCTGTGCGGCGCAGACACCCTTGTTTTTCAGGTAGTCGAACTGCGCGATGGTTTCGACGCCCTCTGCGACGATTTCCATATTCATCTGCTTGGCCATTTCGATCATGCTGTCGATGATCGGCGCGGTTGTGACCCCTTCGGTAATGGTGTCAACGAATAGTTTGTCGATCTTCACCTGGTCCATGCCGAGTTTCTGCAGATAAGCAAGACCGCCATGACCGGTCCCCGCGTCATCAAGTGCAACGCGGCAGCCGAGATCTTGCAGCGCCGTAATCGCAGTCAGCGCGCGATTCATGTTTGGCAGCGGATAACGCTCGGTGACTTCAAGCACGATTTGCGAATAACGGATGCCGCCGGTTTTAAAAATTTCGCGCACATCGTCGACTGTCGTCAGATCGGAGAAGTGGCCGGCAAAAAGATTGAAGGCGACCTTCAGTTCGGGCCGTCCCGCATAATAGCTACCTAGCTCATCACGCACTTTTGCCATCAACTGACGCGTCATTTCGACCGCGAGTCCCGATTCTTCCGCTTTCTGGATGAATGCGCCCGGTGGGATAATCGTGCCATCGGATTTTTTCCAGCGGATCAAAACCTCGCAACCGATCAGCTCACCGTTTTGCAAATTCATAACGGGCTGGAAGTAAGGGATGAATTCCTTGTTTTTAATACCAGAGGAAATCGCATCTTCAACAAGCGGCCTGCGGCGCAGCGCCTGCAGCACGAACACGATCAGCATCAGCGCCAGCATCGCACCGCCGACACCGATCAGCGTGCTCACCGATTTATACGGCGCGAGGACAATGCTTTGCTGGACAGTCAGATCCGCATGGATTGGAAACCGTTCCGACTGCGCTGTGGTGCTGAGAAGTTTTTCGTTTTCCTTGAAAGGCCGGTTGTTCTTTGTCTCAATGCCTTGCAGTACGCCGCCGTCATCAAGAGAAATAGAACCCTTCGCCTGCGCCTGCCATTCGCCGGGCAGGAAATCGGTGCGCAAACTGTTCGGTGCGATAAATGCATAGAGCGTGTTCATGCCGCCCTGCCAGCGCATTTGCAGAAGCGGCTGCTGACCTTTAAGCGCTGGCGCGAGCGCGATGCCGATCGACTTGCTGCGCGCCACGCGGAAATTTGCTGCAGGTTCGAAACGACTGGCAAGATCGGATGAACTGCAAAGAACATCGCCTTGCGGCGACACAACCTTGATGCCACGGATAAAGGTCGATTGCGCGACAACATTCTGCATGCTTTGCCGCGCGCCGCTTTCGCAGGAAAGACGGATAGCCGGTGCAAGGGCCGCTAAAGCATCGGCGCCTTCATTCAGCACCATGTCGCTATGGCCGACCATGCGCGAGGCGACATCATAGAGAGCCGTTTCGGCGCGCTGCATCGCGTAACTGTCAAGCGCCCAGAACAGCATGGCCGGAGGCGCCACGGCAACGATCATCGCCGAGCAGGCGACGGCTACGTTGAAGAAGATATGGCGCCAGTCAGTGTCAAACATACGGGGTCTGGTCTCAAAAAACCTTTTTGATTAAACCCAAGGCTAACTTCAAAGTGTGAAGAAATCTCTTAGGAAAATCAATGTGTTCGACATATGAAGACTTAACTCCACCTTATTGAAAAGCCTAAGATTTTTACTTTTACCAACTCTTTTTCGTGCCTATCGGCTTGCGCGAATTAGGATTTTTTGCTTGTTTGCCGAAGCAATCCTGGAGGGATGCCACTTTCAAACGCTTCGGATGAAGGATGACACAGGATTTTCGTTTTCAATCGTTCTGCTGTTCCAAATCGCTGTTCCTGCTGCTCGTCGGCGGGATGACGCTGTTTTTACAGACAGGTGATAACCCGGCCATCAATGCGCGCGAATATGTCGAAGCCGATCAGCCGCATCGCGGCCTCAAGGCCGACCGCTGGATGGGCCCGGAAACGCGCCCCGGCATTTATGGCACCCGCCTTTCGCATCTGTGGGATGGCACACCTGAAAACAAACTGAATGAAATGGTCGCGCCGCAACCCGACCGCATGATGCTCGCTTACGCGCCGGAAATTCTGGTGCAGCAGAATGACGCCGTGCAGGCGCTGCGTGTTTTCGATGAGCCCGTAAAAATTGCCGACAACGCGCCTATGCCTTTACCGCGCCCCGGCGAAAAAGAACTTGCCGCGAGCGCAGCTAAAAAAGCGGGCGTGCCGATGGCGCTTCTCTCAAATCTTCCGAAGACGACAGCTTCCATTAAAGCCCCCGCTGCACCTGCAGCTGAAGAGCGCACACAGGTTGCCTCATTGGCACCTGCCATCATGCCGCAGACCGCACCGCAGGAAACAACTGTGACCGCGCTTAACCTGCCCTACACATTGCAAATTCCAAGCGTGCAGACCGGCTGCTTCCCAGCACAGCTCGTCAGCCTGATCGGGCAGATCGAGCAGCATTACAACAAGAAGGTCGTCATCACGTCGGGTTACCGCACACAAAAGCACGCACGCACGGGCTCATTGCATGTTCATTGCGCGGCGGCAGACATCATCGTCCCCGGCGTTTCCGGCGCGCAGCTTGCTTCTTACGCGAAAACCATCCCGGGCATCGGCGGTGTCGGGCAATATTGCCATCCCTCGATGATCCACGTCGACATCGGCCGCCAGCGCGACTGGCACTTCGGTTGCAGCAGCAGAGCGAAGAAAAAGCCTGCAGGCGACGATCACGACGCTTAATTCCTTAAGCTTGCGGGTTGCTTTTCGGTAAAAGCCTTTCTAGGACTGGAATATTCCAGCTTTAGGGGCTTTCGATGTTTGCCAGAATTTTTGCCGCCGCCTTCCTTTTCCTGAATTTTGCGCTTGCGGCATCTGCGGAGCCCTATACGCAACGCCAGCTCGAAACCTGGGTTGATGGTGTTCTGGCCGAGATGAAAAAGGCCGGCGCAACAAATACAGACCGTGGCGCCGTGACCTACGACACAGCCAGCGGCGCATTTTCCGTCACCGACATCAAAATCACATTGCCGGAATTTTCCGAACACGCCGAGACAAAAACAGACACCACATCGAAGAAAATCGACATCAAGCGCGAACCTGTCGTCCTCACAATCGCGAACATTTCCGCAAGCGGCCTGAAAGCCGATGGCGCAGACTGGATGGCGGAAAAACTGCAGATCAAATCACTGCGCCTGCAAACACCGGCAAAGCCCGGCGCATTGATCGTCGATAGTTTCTCTTTCGACAACATCAAGGCACCCCAGATAGCAGCAACCCTTCTTGGTAAAGAGCCCGGCAAACAGGTTGCGGCATTTTTGCAAAATGCATCTTTCGACAATGGTGTGATGCCCAGCATCGTACTGGTCGAAAATGAAAAGGACAGCAAAAGCGGGCGCTTCACCCTCGGCGAAATGCGCATGACCGGTTATGTTAAAGGCAAAGCAGCGACATATACGATCGCCGACAGCACGGGCAGCATCGATGTCGATGCAAAGGATGTCAGCGCGAATAAAAAAGACGGCGCGAAAGAACACGTCGACATCAAGATCGGCGCATCGAAAACGACGGAATTCGATCTCGGCCTTTATGCCGATATGTTTCAGACAACGCCGGTCAATGCCGGAAAGAAAGACCTGCCGCTTTATAAAGAAGCAAGCTTCACCGGCGCTTCAGTGAAGATAGGCAAGGATTTCAGCATGACGCTGAACCCGATCACCGCCGAGAACGTGCGCCTCAACATGCCGAAAAAAGGTCTCGCAGCTATTTTCGAAACGCTGTTCAGTACGATGCAGCATCCCGACGAGCACGACAAAAACGGCGAAGAGCTGTTCGAAAATTATCGCGAGTGGACGGGCATCGTCAGTTACGACTCTCTCGATTCAAAAGGCGTCAGCCTGAAAACGGACGACACACAGTTCGATATGAAATCGATCAGCGGCAAAGATATCGGCACCACCATTGGCCAATTGACGGTCGGAAATTTCTCGATCACCAGTCCTGAACTCAAGATGGCGTTCGACAGCATCAATCTTGAAAAAATCAACACCACCACTTTCTACCAGGCGCTGCTGGAAGAAATGGCGAAGAATAAAGAGAATCCCGATTTCAAGGCGC
>JAZKID010000088.1:20789-22007 GCA_040385045.1 Pseudomonadota bacterium
TCAACAGCCTCACTCTCGAAACCAAGGGTGAGCCGCCTTTGCTGGTTAAACGCGTCGCGTTCAGCCTCGATTCATGGGCAAAATTCGTTCCGGAGCATTTAAAGACGACGGTTGAGAAACTGATTATCCCTGCCGACGTCTTCAAGGATATGGAAGCGCCGACGCTGAAAGACCTCGGCTACAAGTCGATCGAATTCAACGGCGACGTTGCTTTTGGTATCGACAAGGCCGCGAAAACCGCTGCATTGACGCCGTTTAAATTCGATTTCGCGCAGGCGGGCAGTTTCTCGAGTGAAGTTCACCTCAGCAATATCACGGAGGACATGCTCGGCATCGCCGCGCTGGATGATCCGTTCACGCAGCTCGGCGCCGCCAAATTCGAGAAGCTTCGCTTGCAGATGGTCAATGGCGATTTCATCGACAAGTATGTTACGTGGAAAGCGAAAAAAGAAAACAAGAGCGCGGCCGATGTCAAGGAAGAGATCGAGACGATGCTGAAAGCGGTGACGCTGACCATTCCTGATAACGACCAGCAGAAAAAAGCGCAGGACGCGATCGATGCTTTCATGACCGACCCGCAAAGCCTGACGCTGATCATCACGCCGAAAGCAAAACTCAGCCTGCTCGATCTCCAGCTCGGCGTCATGACCGGCGGGCTTGGCCTGCTCGATAAAGTGAATTTCGAAGTGGTGGCGAACAGCGCGATCTGAATGATGAATTTTGCAACTCCCCTTATCGTCGCCGCCGTCTGGATGTTCCTGTTCCGGAAGATGCCGTCGTGGAGCTGGTTTCCGCCCCTGCTTGAAAGGTTTCCCACACCGCTCAGAAATCTTTGGAGCGGCTGGGTCGATTGCGCTTTTTGCGGCGGCTTCTGGGTTGCTCTCATTCTGCGCTGGGTGACAGGACTTCATCTTCTCATTTTTCCGCTTGAAACCTTGCCTATCATTGAGTGGTTGCTCGATGCGCTTGCGGCAGGGCTTGCGGCCCTTTTCATTATCCGTGTTCTGGATGCCCTGAAAGCTGTCGCAGGCAGCCACTAAGCGGAGAAACGTCTTGGCACTCATCGATCCGGTCGACATTTATTGTGAACGGCTCGACCCTTCGTTCTGGGCAGAGCCGCTGAATGCGGTTTCAAATATTGCATTTATTATTGCCGCTTTATGGTGCTTGTCCCGCGCGCGTAAAAATGACGGCAGTTATGATCTCTGGCTTGTTGCG
>JAZKID010000088.1:22017-22911 GCA_040385045.1 Pseudomonadota bacterium
CGGCTGGTCGGAACTCGCCGACGTCCTGCCGATTACTATTTTCATTTATTCCGCCTTCTTCGCGATCATGCAACGCATGTTCGTAATGGATGCGAAACTCGCCGCAGCCGCAACCGCGCTCTTTATCGGCGGTACATTCGTGATTGAGCCTCTGCTTGCACCATATATTGGCGGCTCGGCAGCTTATGCACCTGCGCTGATCGCCATTGCAGGCGTCGGCGTCATCGGCATGAATTATAACAAAGGTGCTGCGAAGATGATGCTGCTGACGGCCTGCGTTTTTGCCGTGTCATTAACGCTGCGCACGCTCGATATGCCGCTGTGCGCGCAGATTCCCATCGGCCTGCATTATTTCTGGCACACGCTGAATGCGCTCACGCTGGCGCTGGTGCTTGAAACACTCCGCTTGGCGCGAAAACCTTAAGACGCTTTCCGTTCCGCTTCCGGCTGTACGGTACGAAGATTGAGTTCGCGTAGCTGTTTCGATGTGGCCGGCGCTGGCGCACCCATCATCAGGTCTTCCGCTTTCTGGTTCATCGGGAAAAGCACCACTTCGCGCAGGTTCTGCTCTTCGCACAGCAGCATGACGATGCGGTCGACGCCCGGCGCGATGCCGCCGTGCGGCGGTGCGCCGTAATGGAAAGCGCTGTACATGCCCCCGAAACGGTCTTTCAGCACCTGTTCGTCATAGCCTGCGATTTCAAATGCGCGTTTCATGATGTCGGGGCGATGATTTCTGATCGCGCCGGATGACAGTTCAACACCGTTGCAGACGATGTCATATTGAAAGGCCAGAATATCGAGCGGGTCTTTTTCGTTCAATGCTTCGAGGCCGCCCTGCGGCATCGAGAACGGGTTGTGCGAGAAGTCGACCTTCTTGTCTTCCTCGTTGTA
>JAZKID010000089.1:0-4596 GCA_040385045.1 Pseudomonadota bacterium
CAACATCGAATTTGAAAACGAGATCAGCGCAAAGCAGGCGCGCGATATTTTGCGTGAAGCGCCGGGTGTGCTGGTCGTCGACAAAAAGGAAGACGGCGGCTATGTCGGCCCGCTTGAAGTCGTCGGCGAAGATGCAACTTATGTTTCGCGCATTCGTGAAGACGCGACCGTCGATAACGGCCTCTCGATGTGGATCGTTGCCGACAACCTGCGCAAGGGTGCAGCCTTGAACGCGGTGCAGATCGCGGAGGCACTCATCCAGCGCAAGGCGCTCGATAAAAAGGCCGCTTGACTGCAAATGTGATTTGCCTTCGGACTTTTGAATTCCGATGATTAATTTTTAAATTATCGGAATTTTGTCACATGGAAATTGTCGAAAAAACGAATAACCTGGTGCAGCTGCTCGGCGGGATGCTGGCTTTTGCCGGGCGTGAAAAGCTCGCAAAAAGAGACTTCCAGACAAAGGATTGCAAGCAGGATATGCTGATCGACCGCGATCCTTTTGCATTCGATAGCAGCGGCGAGAGTACGCCCTGCATGAAAGGGCAAATGCGCTTTTATGATGATCAGTATAAAATTGCTGTCGCTGCGTTCAATGCGTACTGGGCCTCAATCGGCAATCGCAACGAAACCGTCACTTATGCAGAACTTGAAAAACAGTTGAGAAAAGATAACCGGAGGATCAATACGACAGAAAATTTGAGGCAGGACTACAAAGATGTCATGGCCTATCTGAACGAGAAAATAGAAAGCGGTGATGATAATTGCATTTTCTTCGAACTGAACGGTACGTCGATGCCGCAGTACAAGCCGGACAGCTGTAAAAGCGACGAAGCGCCTTCGCGCCTCGCCTGAATTATGAGCAGGTCAGGTTGTTATAATCGATCGTGCATGAACCGCCGCCGTCGAAATTGATGGTTTGAACGCGGCGACCGGCGTCGCCTATCGCTTCGTTGAAGGTGACGCTGTTGCCACCGCCGTAACTTACAACAAGGTTGCCGCTGTTGTTCGTGAAGCTGAGATCGCCCGGCGCGATGCCGGCGCCGAAGACGATGCGGTTGGTAGCGCCCGGATTGTACATGGAGACCGTATCCTGTCCGCCGCCTGCATCGATATGGAATTCCTGGACGAGGCTGGCGCAGCCGCCGAAGCAATTCATGCCAGACAGTGCGTCATTTCCTGAAGTCGTGACGATTTCATAAGTCTGAGATTTGAAGTCGGTGTTGATTCCGCCTGAAAAATGGATCGATTCGGGCAGGCGGTTCATATCAGTACCTTCATTAAACCTGAGCGAGTCGCCAGCGCCATATGTCATGACGATATTACCGCCAGGCAGAATGCTGTAATGAACATCGCCCGGGTTGATGCCGGCCGCAAAGTTCACGCTTTCCAGTCCGGCATAAGCATCAAATCTATCGTTGCCGTCACCGGGTTCCAGCATGATTTTCACTTCGATGTTGTTGACCCAGTTCATACCAGACTGCGCACCGCTCATTTCCGTACCGTCAACAATAATGCCTGTGCTTGGAAGAAGCGTATTCCAGACGCTTGTTGAGCTGTTGTCACTGAATTGAATATCGGTCGGTGTGTAATAAAAGGATGTACCATTGGCCATGCGGAGTTCATCGCCGTCGCCATAGGTCAGGATCATTTCCGAGCCTTTGAGACGGAAGCTGAGATCCTGCTGCGTGATGCCGTCGCCAAACCGGATGGTATTGGAGTTGCCGCCGAAAAACGCATTCATGTAATCGCTACCGTCGCCCTGGTTGAGCACAAAAGTTGTATTCTGAGCGCTTCCCGCAGGATAAAATGTATCGTTTCCCAGCCCGCCAATAACAGTGACGCCGGCGCCGAAACCGATATGGTCGTCGCCTGCACCGGCATCCACATAGGTCACGCCGGGCATTTCGCCGCCGAAAGTAATATAGTCCGTGTAAGGCGTGAAAACACAGCCTTCGATTCCGCTGAAGGTGTCGCCGGTTGCGTCGCCCGTCTGTGTGCCGTTGGTGTTGAACTGAATTCCGCCGCCGGCCGCTGCATAGCTGGCAATATCGAAATCGGCGCCGCCGTTCAGTGTGTCCGCGCCTGCGCCACCGATGAGAGTATCATTCCCGGCGTTGCCCGTCAGAACGTTATTACCGGCATTGCCTATCAGCGTGTCGTTACCAACATTGCTCTCAATGTTTTCGAAGCCGCTTAAAATATCACCTTCGGCGTCGCCGCCGCTGCCTGTGCCGGTCAGCAAATTAACGGTGACATTGCCTGAAGCGTAAACATAACTTGCTGTATCTATTCCGTCGCCGCCATTGAGAATGTCTGCGCCCGCGCCGCCCATAACGGTATCATCGCCATCGCCGCCATTGACCGTGTCGTCGCCATCGCCGCCATTGACAAAATCATTGCCACTGCCGCCGTTAATAATGTCGTTACCGGCGTCGCCCGAAATCGTGTCGTTGCCGCCCAGTCCGTTGAGAACGTCGTCACCGCCGTTGCCGCTTATGGTGTTGGCGCTATTGTCGCCGTTCAGAACGTCGGCAAAATTACTGCCTGTCAGGTTCTGGATGTTGGTCAGCACGTCGCCGTCGGCATCGCCGCCGGAAGCGGTACCTGCACCTAGGTCAACATTTACGCCCGATCCTGAATTATGGTAGGAAGCCATATTTTCGCCGGCGCCGCCGTCGATCGTATCGGCGCCCGCACCGCCGACGATGGCGTCATTGCCGTCGCCGCCGTTGATTGCGTCGTCGCCACCCTCGCCAAAAATAATATCGTCGCCGGCATCGCCGGAAAGCGTATCGTTCTGGGCACCGCCCCTGATGAAGTCGTTACCGCCACGGCCGTTTATAATATTGATTTTGCCGCTCGCGCCGATAAGGACATCATCGCCCTCCGTACCGTCGGCAAGATAGGGTTTTGGAACCAAGCCCTGGTTTGCTTTGACGAAAGTGCCTTTTGTGTTTGTTCCTGCCAGCTGAACGGCAGGCAGGATTGCAAGGGAAATTCCCATCGCATAGAGCCCATACTCGATCGCCGTCGCGCCCGACTTGTTTTTAAGAAGCATGCGCAGAAACGAAAGATAAGATGTCGAATTCAGCAAAGCCATCGGAGCCCCTGTTTATCTTTCGATCCAGATTGACATGTGGCTTAAGTAAAAATGGTTACTTTCTGCGCATGCGATCACGCTTCTTCAAAACATGACTTCAAAAATCCTAAGTGGTGAAACTAACGCGCTCTTAAAAATTAAAAATTGAATCAAAAGGCTGCGAAACATTCACCATAGTTCATCGTGCAGGTTGCGCTTTTCCACTGCCGCGCTCAGCATGGTAAATGTTTTATGAATGCGAGATTTTATGCCGAAAGATAACAGCATCGATAATCTGGTGACGAGCGTCATCCGCAAAGGAAGTGGTGCGCAAGCCATGCTGCATTCCAAATTCATGCAGGCGATGCAAGACAAGCGTAAAGAGCTGGGCAGTTCTCAGTTTTTTGACAGCACTGAGAATGCCAGCATGGATGCGGTGCGCAAAGACGCGTTCGAGGAAGAACTCAAATTGACTCAGGCTCTGGCTGGTGATGACGGCATCGTCACCAAAAAAGAGTTCATGAAAATTTATGACAGGAATTTTTCAGCTCTGAAAAACCGTGGCGAAGTTTCCAATGAATTGAGCAAGCTCAAGGATAAAATTAAAGACTTGCCGGATAATACACAAGTCATCAAAATTATGATTGATGATCTTGGCGACACTCAGATCCGCTACCAATTTCTCGACAAGAAAAAATCTTCCTAAATTTGCCACAAAGCACAGGTGTTATCTGTGCCATGCAAAGATTAGTGATTCCCGCCGCTCTCATTTTAACTCTCGGTTTTGCGGGCCAGCAGATGGCGGCGCAGTCGCCTGCCGCGTCAACCTCAAAAGTCACGACAACGGTTCTTGCCGGTGGCTGTTTCTGGAGCATGGAAAAGGCCTTCGAGGAATTGCCGGGGGTCGTCAGCGTGGTCTCGGGCTTCAGCGGCGGCACGTTGAAAAATCCGGTTTACAGTCAAGTCGTTGATGGCGGAACAGGCCATGTCGAATCCGTGCAGGTGACATATGATCCTTTGAAAGTGAGTTATGCCAAGCTCCTCGACCATTACTGGCACCATATCGATCCGACGACGAAAGATCGCCAGTTCTGCGACGGCGGTGCGCAATATCAGAGCGTGATTTTTTATCGGAATGACGCCGAGAGAAAACTGGCGGAAGAAACGAAAGCTGTTGTTGCCCGCGAACTGAACAAACCTGTCGCAACCGAAATCCGCCCCGCCGCCGCCTTTTACGCCGCCGGGCCTGAGCATCAGGATTATTACCGCAATCATCCGGCAGCCTATAATGCGTATCGTATCGGCTGCGGACGTGACCGCGCCTTGAAAGAAGTGTGGGGCAAGTAGATCCCAACGCTTTCAATTGTTTGACATAAGGCCAAGTTTAGGCGCACAAAGTATTGTTTTTACAAGCGCTTCGCATGGCTCATCCTTCAAGATCAAAACCGCTTTCACCGCATCTGCAGATCTATCGCTTCACCTGGTTGATGGCGTCGTCGATCATTCACCGTATT
>JAZKID010000090.1:0-1562 GCA_040385045.1 Pseudomonadota bacterium
CGAAGTGAATTTCATCCGACTCCGCGATGGCCGCCATCTGGGATTTCACCCTCCGCTCACGGCTCACCTCATCCTCCATCAGCACGCCCAAGGTGCCGTGGATCATCATTTGCCCGCGCGCGTCGATGGGGCGGTGCTGGATAATCAGCATCGCGGCCGTACCGAAGGCGATGAAAAGCGAATAGGCGAGAAGGAGCGCTATTTGGCGCAGGCGTTGGTTCGATGCACCGTCAGACACGGGCGCTCTCTGCAGCGCTCCGGATGGCGGCAATATGTTTTGCGACATTCTGGTTGCCGTCCTTGAAAACGGCCGAGCCCGCCACCAGAACATTCGCGCCGACGCTTGTCACTTTCGGTGCAGTTTCAACCGTGATCCCGCCATCGACTTCAAGAAGGATATGGCGGTTGCCGATCAGCGCTTTTGCCCGCCGAACGCTTTCGACGCTTGAAGCAATGAAACTTTGCCCGCCGAAGCCGGGGTTAACGCTCATAATGAGAACGAGATCGAGCATATCGATTACGCTTTCAAGCGTGCTGACAGGCGTGGCCGGGTTCAGCGCCACGCCGGCTTTCTTGCCCAAAGATTTGATAAGGCCCAATGAGCGGTGAAGATGCGGCCCCGATTCAGGGTGAACAGTGATGATATCGGCCCCTGCATTTGCGAACGCCGGAATAAAATGATCGACATTTGAAATCATCAGATGCACATCGAAAACTTTTTTCGTCAGCGGGCGAAGCGCTTTCACCACATCCGGCCCGTAGCTGATATTTGGCACGAAATGGCCGTCCATGATGTCAAGATGGATGAATTCCGCGCCGCCGCTATCTGCCGCGCGCACGGCATCGCCGAGCGCTGCATAATCCGCGGCAAGAATGGAAGGGGCGATCTGCACAGGTGTTGTCATAATCATATGCCCTAGCAGTTTTTAATTGCAGGAGCTAGGCACAAGTACCATGGTATATAAGCTGTTAACGGCTTTACTAGTTTAAATTTTCGTGCCGCGATTGAATTGACATTTTATAATTTCGGTGACTATTTCCACCTATTATAGGCAAAAGGTTTTTCCAGTATGACGAATGTAAAATCGAACCCGCCGTCATTGAGCAAATCACAAGCAGTGCAAAATACAGATTTCACTCTGCTGTTGCCGGGCGGTGAAAAAAGCTACCTTGTCGTCGGCAAGCTGATCGCCCAGCAACCGGCAAACAGGATGGGGGAGCCAGCTATTAATGAGTCGGCTGCTCAACGCACACAGATTACGGATATCAAGATCAGCAATTATATTCTGGCTGAAATGCGCGGGCTGGTGAGCAACAGGACGAATTCTGTGTGGCGTGCACTTATAGAAGGGACCGAGAAAAAAACGATTGAAGCCGACACCCCTTATTCGAAAAAATATTTCACCGCTACATTAGAGGAAGCAGGCTGGGGCGACTCGCAAAAAATTGTCGATCTGATTTTCGCTACAGCGGATTCGTTGAGCATCGACAGCTTTTCATCGACGTTCAATATGATGATGAATAATTATGCAAAGGAAAATAATGAAACTGCAAGAGGAAAG
>JAZKID010000090.1:1572-5050 GCA_040385045.1 Pseudomonadota bacterium
TTTCTTGTCATCTGCAAACGTCGCGACGATGGCGTATTCGCCCGCACCGATGGCGAGGCTGATATCGGTCTCGTAACCCGTCCAGACGCTTTTACGTTCGTTATTGATATCGCGTTCGCCGCCGAAGATTTCAATGAAGGTCGCGCCGGGCGCCTTGATGCCGGCCACACCTGCATCCATATTCACGGTCAGCTTCGTCGGCGTGCCGGACTTGATCTCCGTGCTCACCGTCTTCTTGGCGGCGCCGACGCTGACGATTACATCATATTTTCCGGCCGGCAGGTCGAACTTCGCCAGCGGATCGTAAACTGTCGTCACGGAATCCCCCTGTTCGCCTTCCTGTTTCGAGGGCGTGCGCACTTCGACAGCGATGCCTTTATCGACTTTCGGGCCCTCGGGCCCATAAGTTGCATCGACGAGAAGTTTGCCGACATCGAGTGTGACTGCGACATTCGTGCTGTCGCCTGCGGCGATCGTGAAATCCTTTTTCGCTTTTGCGGCGCCTTTTGAAAGCTCAAGCGTGTAGCTTCCTGCAGGCACGACAAAATGCGGCACGGCGTCGTAGACGGTTGTGAAAACGTCGCCGCTGCCGTCACGAATTTCCCAGGTGACGTTCTCGGCCTTGCCGCCGCCTTCGACCGTGCCTTCGCTGGTCACATAACCCGCATCGAGAATGACATCGAGTTCCGCCCGCTTACCGGTTTCGATCCTGACCGGCACAAGACGCTTCACGAGGCCATAGGCAATCTCGACGATATACTCGCCGGGTTCATAGCTGTCGGCGAAAGGAGAATTGTAAAAGGTCGTCAGGTAATCGCCTTTTTCATCCTCGCTGCCTTTTTTGTAAAAACTCCAGGTGATCTCGTTCCTGTTATCGCTGATCGGGTCCATACCTTCGGCGAGACGCGCAATGCCGCGGATGTTTTTGCCTTTGTAAATATCTTCCGGCGGTTTGGAGGGCGCTTCGCTTTTCACGGCTTTACCCTGCGCCGCCTCGACAGCCTTGCCGAGTGCATTCTGCAAGCTGTCAGCATTGCGCGCGTCGAGATAAACGCCGCCGGTTGCTTTGGCGATACATTGCAGCTGCGTTTTCGCGGCAGGGTCGGTGACATCGAACCCGATGACATGCGCTTTGAAATCGATACCGGCTTTTTTCAATTCGGCAGCCACGGCGCACGGGTCCGGCGCGCAGGTCTCGATGCCGTCGGACACGAGAAGGACGGTCGCTTTGTTTTCTGTCGCTTTCAGCGCCTCGGCCGCCGCGCGCAAGGAAGCCGCGATCGGCGTTTTGCCTTTGGGGCTAAGAGCGGCAACGCTGGATTTAATTTTAGCAGCATCGAAAGCGCCGACAGGGATCAGCGTTTCGATATCCTTGCAATCGCCTTTGCTGCGATGGCCGTAGGCCATCAGGCCCAGATTGTCGCCATCGTGCCATTTTGAAAGAATGGAATCGACCGCGCTGCGTGCGGCGCTGATTTTGCTCTGTCCGTCGACGAGACCCCACATCGATCCCGATGCGTCGAGGATCAGCATGGTGTTGCCGCCCTCGGCTTTGGCAGGAGAAGGCAATACCGTGATGAGACCAAGTAAAAACAGGGCTGAAAAAAATTTGCGGCAGAGCGATCTCACGGGGCATCTCCTTGAAACACTGCCTGCTTTTTATCATGCCCCGGCAGGAAAGAAACATGTTTTGCCGTAAAGCGAACATGCTTTAGATTGCCAGCATGACCATGACATTTTTGACCGCTTTTCTTGCCGGACTGCTTTCCTTCGTCAGCCCCTGTGTGCTGCCATTGGTGCCCGCCTATCTTTGCTATCTGGCAGGCAGCAGTTTCGAGGACATGACCGAAGGCGTAACGGACAGAAAATTGCGCCGCGATGTTTTAATCGCATCGCTGTTTTTCGTTCTCGGTTTTTCTCTCGTATTTATTTTGCTTGGTGCGTCGGCAAGTGCAGCGGGGCAACTGCTGCGTGGCTATCAGGATATTTTATCGAAAATCGCCGGTGCAGCCATCCTTGTCTTCGGGCTGCATTTTTTAGGGGCTCTTCGCCTGCCGTTTTTGAATATCGAAAAACGGTTTTCTTTTCCGAACGGAGCAGGGCCGGGCAGCGCTTTTCTGATGGGGCTTGCTTTTGCGTTCGGCTGGACGCCGTGCATCGGCCCGGTGCTCGCCGCTATCCTTGCTGTCGCCGCGCGGGGAGAAAGCCTCGTGCAGGGCATGCTGCTGCTGACAAGTTATGCGCTGGGTCTCGGTGTGCCGTTTCTGCTGGCAGGTGCGGCGCTGCCGCTTTTTTTGCGCGTCTCAAAGCGTGTCAGGCGCTCTATCGGCTGGTTTGAAAAAATTGCAGGCCTGGGGCTGGTGCTCACAGGCCTGCTGTTATTGTTTGATAAGTTTACGATGCTCGCCGGCTGGCTGATCGAAGCCTTTCCGGCGCTGGCAGCGCTTGGCTGATCAGTTGCTTTTGGCTTCTTCGATTTCGCGATAAACCATCTTGCCGTTTTCGTCCTTGACCCAGCGGTAGAGGACGTAAGCGAGCTGCTTCATGTCGCCTTTTTCGTCATAAGACAGCGGGCCCATCACGGTGCTGAGTTCAACGCCGGTGCGGAGATATTTTGCGACCTCTTTCGGATCTTTCGTCTTGGCACCTTCGATGCCCTGCGCGATCACCTGCGTAGCGGCATAAGCGTAGAGAACGTAACCTTCAGGATCGACGCCCTTGGCGGTGAATTCTTTTACGACGCTGGCGGCTGTCGGGGTTTTACGCGGGTCCGGGCCGAAGGTGATTAGCGTGCCTTCGATGCCGGGACCGGCGACGGAGGCGAATTCGGAAGCGACGACGCCGTCACCCGAAATCATGGTGGCCATGACACCCTGATCGCGCATCTGGCGGATGATCAGACCGGCTTCGGCATAAAGACCGCCGAAATAGACGTAATCGACATTCAGCTGCTTGAGGCGCGAAATGAGAGCAGAATAATCTTTCTCGCCGACAGTGATGCCGTCGTAAATGACTTCCGTCAGGCCGCCCGCATTGAGGACCTTTTTGGTTTCATCGGCGAGGCCTTTGCCGTAAGGGGTCTTGTCGTGAATGACGGCGACTTTCTTATCCTTGAAATTTTTTAGAATGTAGTTGCCGGCGACAATGCCCTGCTGGTCGTCGCGGCCGCAGGTGCGAAACACGTTCCATTTGCCGTCGTCCGTCAGGCGCGGATTTGTGGCAGCCGGCGTCACCATCATGATGTTGCCGTCGGCATATTCTTTCGAGGCCGGGATCGTTACGCCGGAATTGAAATGGCCGACAACATAGGTGACCTCTTCGGAGACGAACTTGTTGGCGACCGAGACGCCGTCTTTCGGGTCGGAACGATCGTCGCCGATAGTGGTGACGAGTTTTTCGCCGAGCAGGCCGCCCTTGGCATTGATGTCGGCAACAGCCTGTTCGACGCCGCGTTTAATCTGCTCGCCGAAGGCAGCAT
>JAZKID010000090.1:5060-9309 GCA_040385045.1 Pseudomonadota bacterium
GCCCGTAATCGGAACGCCAATGCCGATTTTGATATCAGCATGTGCAAGCGAAGGGGATAGACCTATCAGTGTCGATAAAACTAAAGCAAAACGCATGCGCATGTTGATCACTCCTGGGGTTGTTGTTATTGGCTCATCGCCGTTTTTTCGGAATAGCTCAGTTTGCCGTCGGCATCCTTTTTCCATTCGTACATGACGTAGCCGGCTTTGGTGAGGTCGCCTTTGCTGTCGTAGCTGATCGGGCCGATCACCGTATTGAAAGTTTTTCCGGAACGGATCGTTTCGGCAACTTTCTTCGGTTCGGTCGATTTTGCTTCGTCAGCCGCCTGCGCAATCACCTGAATGGCTGCATAGGAGTAAAGCGTGAAGCCCGATGAATCGATGCTCTTCTTGGCAAGCGCATCAACGACAGATTTCGCATTCGGATTTTTGCGCGGATCGGATGTGAAGGTCATCAGCGTGCCGACAACACCGTCACCGGCAATCTGGCCGAGTTCGTCGTTATAGAGGCCATCGCCGCCGATCATGACGGTGTTGGTCAAGCCCTGATCACGCATCTGGCGCAGGATGAGACCACCTTCGGAGTAGTAGCCACCGAAATAGATGACATCGACGTTGAGTGATTTCAGACGCGAAACGAGAGCGGAATAATCTTTCTCGCCGGCATTGACGCCGTCATAGAGAGCTTCCGTAAGGCCGCCTGCATTGAGCGTTTTCTTTGTTTCATCGGCGAGGCCTTTGCCGTAAGAGCCCTTGTCGTGAACGATGGCGACTTTCTTGCCTTTGTAATTCTGCAGGATGTATTCGCCTGCGTACTGACCCTGCTGGTCATCACGGCCTGCCGTGCGGAACGTGTTCCACAAACCCTGATCCGTGAATGTCGGATTTGTTGCTGACGATGAGATGAGCAGAATGTTGTTGTCGGCATATTCTTTCGACGCTGCGATTGTTGCTGTCGATGTCAGGTGGCCGACGACGAATTTCGTACCGTCTGTGATGAATTTTTCACCGACTGAAATTGCTTCTTTCGGATCGGAGCGGTCATCGCCGTATGTGACGGCAATTTTTTCGCCGTTGATGCCGCCCTTGGCATTGATATCTTCGACAGCCTGTTCGACGCCGTTTTTAACTTGCAGACCCATCGAAGCATTCGAACCGGTGAGGGCCGTGCCGACGCCGAGTTTGACTTCGGCAAGTGCAGGACCTGCAGCAAGTATTGTTGCAGCAAAAAGTGACTTAACTAAAAAACGCTGAAGCATCTGCTTCTCCTTTTAAAATTTAGAACTTGGTCTCACGCCAACCGACGAGACAATAGCGCTTAAATGCCCATGGATAAAGCCCATTCATCAATTCAGAGCGTTTCGTGAAGTAACCCCAGATGGCAAAGGCAAGTGCAAAGGCATAATCGACCAGGAAGTAATGCAGCGAGAAAAGCGTAGCATTATAAAGGCCATAGTGAAGAAAACGGATGCCGAAAGCGAGCACCAGAATGACAACCGGCAGCATGTAAAAAGGGCGCCAGGAGGCGGCAAATTTTCGCCCTGCAACCTTGGCGCACCAGCCGCCAAGGGCGATGGTGAGGATCAAAAACGGCCAAAAGCTGGCTTCTTCATGGATAAAGGTCAATGTCCTGCCTCCAGGTAAGCCGCGCGAACTTCGGGGCTGGCCAGCAATTCCTGGCCCGTGCCCTGCATGGTGATCTTGCCTGTCACCATCACGTAGCCGCGATGCGCAAGACGCAGTGCGCCGTAAGCATTCTGCTCGACGAGGAAAATCGTCAGGCCTTCTTTTTTGTTGAGATCGGCGAGCACGCTGAAAATCTGTTTCGTGATCAGCGGCGCAAGGCCGAGCGAAGGTTCATCGAGCAGCAACAGGTTGGGACGCGACATCAGCGCGCGCGCAATCGCGAGCATTTGCTGTTCGCCGCCCGAGAGTGTGCCGCCGCGCTGCGACAGGCGTTCCTGTAGTCTTGGAAAATAACCGCACACGCGTTTGAGTTCGGCGTTGAAGTCTGTGCCTTCGCGCAGTGAAGCGCCCATCTGAAGGTTTTCGAAAACCGTCATACGCGGAAAAATGCGGCGGCCTTCCGGCGACACCGACATGCCGAGGCGCATGATGTTCGGCGTCGGCATTTGCGTGATGTCGGTATCTTTGAAAGTGATGCGGCCGGTGCGTGCACGCGGGCTGCCGCAGATCGTCATCATCAGTGTCGATTTACCGGCACCGTTCGCGCCGATCAACGTGACGATTTCGCCTGGCTTGACGTCCATGGTGACGTCCTGCAGCGCGACAATCTGCCCATAGCCGCTGGTGACGTTTTCGACGTGCAGAAGCGGCGCGCTCATGACGCCACCTCGGCCAGCGTTTCACTCACTTCATCATCTTCGACGCCGAGATAGGCCGCGATCACCTTCGGATCGTTCTTGATCTGGTCCGGCGTACCGTCGGCGATCTTGGTGCCGTAATCGAGAACGATAATATGGTCAGAAATGTTCATCACCACCGACATGTCATGTTCAATTAGGAAAATGGAAACATTATGGTCGCTGCGAATTTTCCGCAGCAAAGCGTTCAGCTCCGCGCTTTCGCGGTTATTGAGGCCGGCAGCCGGCTCATCAAGGCAAAGCAGCAACGGGTTCGTCGACATCGCGCGGGCGATTTCGAGGCGGCGCTGGTCGCCATAGGGAAGGGCGCTGGCCAGATCGTCGGCGCGATGCGTCAGGTTGATTTCATTCAGCCAGAAGCGGGCGCGTTCCATGGCGTTCTTTTCGGCGGCGCGGAAAGAAGCCGTTCCGAACAGGCCGCTGAAAACACCTGCGGCATGCGCAAGATCGCGGTGCTGGCCGAGCAGCAGGTTTTCAAGAACCGTGAGCGCAGGAAACAGGCGAATGTTCTGGAAGGTACGGGCGATGCGCGCGCTGCGAACGATTTCGTTGCCTTGCATGCGCTCGAGAAGATAAATGTGCTCCGAATTCGGCAGGCCTGAACGCGTCAGCGCTTTCAGTTCATCGTCGCTGGCCGGGTTTGCGAACATCGCAACGCGTCCGCTCGACGGTTTGTAGAAACCGGTGAGGCAGTTGAACACGGTGGTCTTGCCCGCACCGTTCGGGCCGATCAGCGCGGTGATCTGCCCCTGCTCAAGAGCGAAGCTGAGATCGTTGACGGCGACGAGGCCGCCGAACTGCATGCGCAGGTGATCGACCTGGAGAAGCCTGCTCATGATGCGGCCTCCTGCGGCGATTTTCTTTCGTCTTTCAGCAGCACGGTCGGTTCCTGATCGGGCAGGACGCCGCGCGGTTTCCAGATCATCACGACAACCATCGCGAGACCGAAGATCAGCAGGCGGTATTGTGTCGGTTCAAAGTCCGCACCGAAAATATTTTTCAGGAAGGCGAGATTGCGCAGCAATTCGACGCCGCCGATCATCAGCAATGCGGAGACAACGATGCCGATTTCGCTGGAGCCTGCGAGCACGACGATCGCAAGGATCACGGCCGACTCCATGAAGATGAAGCTTTCGGGGCTGACGAAACCCTGACGTGTTGCGAAGAACGCACCGGCAATGCCGCCGATGAAAGCGCCGATCGAAAGCGCGGTCAGTTTCGTGCTGACGGTGTTGATGCCGACGGCAGCGCAGGCGATTTCATCTTCACGTAAGGCTTTCCACGCACGGCCGATCGGCAGTTTGCGCAATTTGCGGATGGCAAAATAGGTCAGGAAAGCCAGCGCAAGAATGACGTAAAACAGGAAAATGATCCGGTGGATCGGGCTGTACGGAATATTGAAGAACGCGGCAAACCCGTTGGGTTCGGCCGTGAAAGGAAGCCCGAAGAAGCTTGGCCGCGGCACGCCGGAAACACCGGCTGCGCCTTCCGTCACCGGCACCCAGTTGATCAGAACGAGGCGAACGATTTCGCCGAAAGCCAGCGTGACGATGGCAAGATAGTCACCACGCAAATGCAGGACCGGCAGACCGAGCAGGAAGCCGAAGACGGCCGCAAAAATTCCGGCGACGGGTAAGCAGATCCAGAACGCCCAGAGCGGCCAGAAATCCGGGCTGATGTGCTGCGCGAAAAACACGTTCAGTGTCGGACTCGTCGCCAGCAGGGCATAAGTATACGCGCCGATAGCATAGAAGGCGACGAAACCGAGATTGAGCAGGCCCGCAAAACCGACGATGATATTCAGGCCCCAGCCTAAAAGAATATAGGTCATGATCAGGATGCTGAGGTCGATCTCGTAACGCGAG
>JAZKID010000091.1:0-2048 GCA_040385045.1 Pseudomonadota bacterium
TATTAATCAAGCGCTGGTTATCGCGCTGATGCAGGCCGATCGACGGCTCATCCAGCACGTACAACACGCCGGTCAGGCCGGAGCCGATCTGCGAAGCAAGGCGGATACGCTGGCTTTCGCCGCCGGACAGGGTACCGGATGCGCGTGCCAGGGTCAGGTAGTTCAGACCGACGTCGAGCAGGAACGACAGCCGCTCGCGGATTTCCTTCAGAATTCGTGCCGCGATTTCGTTTTGCTGCTTGTTCAGTTGTTTCGGAACGGTCTCGAACCATTCACCGGCGCGCATCACTGACAGTTCGGAAATCTCGCCGATATGCTTGCCGCCGATCTTAACGCAGAGGGCCTCCGGCTTCAGGCGGTGGCCGTGGCAGGATTCGCAGGGAACGTCGCTGAAATACTTTCCGAGCTCCTCGCGCGCCCACTCACTTTCGGTTTCGCGAAAGCGGCGTTCGATATTGGTGACCACGCCCTCGAAAGGCTTCTTGGTGTCGTAAGATCGCACGCCGTCCTCGTAGGAGAACTTGATCTCATCGTCGCCGGAACCGAACAGGATCGAGTCCTTGGTCTTCTTGGGCAGGTCCTTCCATTTGGTGTCGAGCGTGAACTTGTAGAACTTTCCTAGCGCCTGCAGGGTCTGCACATAATAAGGTGACGAGGACTTCGCCCAAGGCGCGATCGCGCCCTTGCGCAGCGTCGCTTCCTTGTCCGGAATCACGAGCTCGGCGTCGATATGCTGCTCGACGCCGAGACCGCCGCACTTCGGGCAGGCGCCATAGGGGTTATTGAACGAGAACAGCCGCGGCTCGACCTCGGGAATTGTAAAGCCGGACACCGGGCAGGCGAATTTCTCCGAAAACAGAATCCGCTCAGGTCCGCTTTTGTCGTGGATCTTCGCGGTCTTTTTCTCCGCTTTCTTCTCGGAGGCCGGTTCGCTTGCAGGCGCATCGGCAAATTCGATGACGGCCAGTCCCTCGGCAAGTTTCAACGCGGTCTCGAACGATTCCGCGAGGCGCTGTGCGATATCCGCGCGTACAACGATGCGATCCACCACCACGTCGATATCGTGGGGAAACTTCTTGTCGAGCGTTGGTGCATCGGCCAACTCATAGAATTTTCCGTCGATTTTGACGCGCTGGAAGCCCTTCTTGAGATATTCTGCGAGTTCCTTTTTGTATTCGCCTTTGCGGCCTCGCACGACGGGCGCGAGCAGATAGAGGCGGGTGCCTTCGGGAAGAGTCAGAACCCGATCGACCATCTGGGAAACGATCTGGCTTTCGATAGGAAGGCCAGTTGCCGGCGAATAGGGAATGCCGACACGTGCCCACAACAGGCGCATGTAGTCATAGATCTCGGTGACGGTTCCAACCGTCGAGCGCGGGTTTTTTGACGTGGTCTTCTGCTCGATGGAAATGGCTGGTGACAGCCCGTCGATCTGATCGACGTCGGGTTTCTGCATCATCTCCAGAAACTGGCGGGCATAAGCCGACAGCGATTCGACGTAGCGGCGCTGGCCTTCCGCATAGATGGTATCGAAGGCGAGAGAGGATTTACCCGAGCCGGACAGTCCGGTGAAAACCACGAGCTTGTCGCGCGGAATCTCGAGGTCGACGTTCTTGAGATTATGTTCGCGCGCGCCGCGAATCGTGATGGCCCGCATGCTCGATGCAGCGGTTGTTTTACGGTTTGCCTTGATGACTTCGTCCATGAGGGATTTCCGGTGGCACGTTGTGCGCAACAAGGGCGCTGTCCCCGGAAAACGCGATGACCGTTCGCCGGTTTCTCATTTCTCGATCAGATTCTTGTCCGCAGAACATAGTAAGAACGTGACCGGATTTCCAGCCCTGTTCGCACTCCATCAACTGTTTGCTGTCTGGGGAACGTCGAGGATATGGGGATGTGAGCGTCAAACAAAAAGGCCGGCTCAAGAGCCGGCCTTTCCGTGATCCTGAGAAGCTCAGGAAGAGTTAGTCAGGTCTACGAAGCTCAGTACTTC
The DNA here is from genome assembly GCA_040385045.1 of Pseudomonadota bacterium. Taxonomy (GTDB): domain Bacteria; phylum Pseudomonadota; class Alphaproteobacteria; order Rhizobiales; family UBA4765; genus JAZKID01. Next base: position 1,994 of record JAZKID010000091.1, read on the forward strand.
GCGACGACCGGGCCACCCCAGTTGAAGCGATAGTTGACGCCAACCTTCACAGTGT
>JAZKID010000092.1:0-8675 GCA_040385045.1 Pseudomonadota bacterium
GAGGAAACGAAGGAGACAGATACAAGCCCTGTGACGGATCAGCAGGAAACGGATCAGGTCGATACCGAGGAGCCCGTTGACGAAACACAACCTGTCGATGGCGAAGACGATACGCAGGATGTCCCGGCAGGTGATACGACCGAGCAGCCTGATCCCGACAATATGGAAACGCAGACCGATCAGCCGGTGCCGGAAACATCAGGCACGACAGATGCGGCCGACGTGCAGCAGGCGAAACCTGAAAACGAACAACAAGCAGATGTGCAAAAACCGCAGCCGGATCAAACCCAGCAACAGCAGATAGCACAACTTTACGCCATGCTGCAGTTTTTGTGCCGCCCCTATCATGGCGGTCGTCATCACCGTTACGATCGCCCGTGGCGTCACAACCGTTGCTAGAGCCATTTGCAAAAGATTGCTGAATAAGTCTCTTTTGCAGATCTAAAGGCTCTGTTTCCCCGCAGGCCTTTTCTTGCGCCCGCGCTTTTATCAAGCGCGGGTTTTTCTTTGCAGCATCAATCTTGTCAGCGTGCGTAGGCAGGCCTATAGTCGGCGCATTCGTAAGGTTATTTAAAATTTTATCTATTTTGGAGTTTGTTCATGTTTGTAACGCCGTTGGCTTTCAGCAATAAAAAAATGCCTGCACTCGATCTTTTGCCCTTCCTCGCAAACGCATCAACGGTAACCCGAGCTGACAATACGAACACGAAAGTCGTTTTCGGACCGAAAGCCGACAAGGCGTGGACAGCCTTCAAGGAATTTCTGAATGGCGGAAAGGCAACGTGGGAAAACACGCAGGCATGGATCGCGTCTCTCATGAAGGATGCAAGAGTCGAACTCATCAACGCCGATGATCCGAAAAACCCCGACCCTGATTTGAAAGATGCTGAGAAACTTAATCTGAAAGCCTTGCAGAATGTAATCGATCGCTTCGGCTTCAATTTCGAATATCATCTTGATGGCGATGCGCGGAAGACGGGGGTTTCCTGCAAGCCTGAAAATATTGCCAAGATTTCGACCGGTAAGGAAAATGAAAGCCTGCCGGACAAGTTCACGACCGCGATGTTCTGGTCCAAGGATATATCAGGTGGTGCAAATGGCGGCTGGAACCAGATTCTCGAAGAAGCTGAATTCAAGGCGCTGATCCCGAATTAAACTATTATCTGGTCTCTTTCGCGTCGCGCTGAAATTTATCGTATACGCGCTTTTGCTCAACAGAAAGATTATCGTCCCATTTCCATGACTCGTCATCAAGTGTCTGGTCATGCTGCGGGACGGGGAGCTTGCTCATATCGTGAAGCGTATCGACGCCCGCGCTTAATATGATGCCAAACAGGGGAATAACAGCTGCCGCCTCACTTGTATAAGACCAGCGCGCTTCATTGCCCATCGGTATACCGGCCAGCGTTCGCCTGTCGCCATGTTTCCGGTCTGCTTCTGCTGCATCGTTGATCACGCGGTATGAGAAATATGCTGTCAGGATTTTTGTGACGCCGCCAAGGCTGCCGAGCGTGCCGATCATCTTGCCTGATGTTTTGGTTGCGCTCGCAACTTCATGGCTAATTTTGGCAAGATCTTTCGATGTATCCGCAATCGCGTTGATGTCTTTCGCCACCTTGTAGGGCTTAAGCTGGTGCTTCTGTTTTTCTGCAAGGCCACTTATCGGCGCAACAACGCTTTTGAGCGTCGATGATACAATGCGGCAAAAACTTGTATCGTCCTGCTCTGCCTTCGCCAGAAGGGTTTTTTGTGCCGTGTCTTTTTCTAGGGCAGAAAAATTTATTCCGAATTTTTCTACCTCCGTGGCTGCAAAAAAACCTGTCAGGCTTACGGATTTCTTGCCGCATGCCCCGGCCTTATCTCCCTCCCCAAGAGCTTCGGATCAGGGCCTGCTGCCGAAACCTTCGGTTTCTTGGTAGCAATGCGCCTTATCTTGCCAAAGCTCTTGTGTGGTTGGGTACGCTTTGAATTCGGCGTGGAGTTGTTTTTCAGATGGGCATGAATATGTGTCATGGCGTCCCTCTTGAAAGTGCCCCAAGGGTCTCATTTTAAGTCAAAAAGTAAACTCACATAAATGTGAGCTTTTGCATCTGCGCCAAATTTGCTATGCCGCTCTCATGACGGAAACGCGGCGCATTCTTCTTATCATCGGCGGCGGCATTGCTGCCTACAAATCCCTTGAGCTGATCCGTGCCCTGCGGCAGCGCGGTTTTAATGTCAGCACTATCTTGACAAAAGCAGGCGAGGAATTTGTCACGAAACTGTCCGTGTCGTCCTTGTCCGGTGAAGAGGTTTTTGGCGAGTTGTTCGATCTCACGCGTGAGGCGAAGATGGGCCATATCGAGTTATCGCGCAACGCCGATCTGGTTGTCGTTGCGCCGGCAACGGCGGATCTGATGGCGAAGCGCGCACACGGTCTTGCCAATGATCTCGCCTCAACAGCCTTGCTTGCGACCGACAAGCGGGTGCTGCTGGCGCCCGCCATGAATGTACGGATGTGGGAACATGCGGCGACACAGCGCAACATCGCGCAGCTGAAAAAAGATGGCTGCCTGTTTGTTGGCCCCAATGAAGGCGATATGGCCTGCGGTGAATTCGGTCTCGGCCGCATGGCGGAACCACTTGAGATCGTCGCCGCGATTGAAAGTGCCTTGCAAAAAAACCAGCCGCTTCAGAACAGGCATGTCATTATCACGGCAGGTCCGACCTTCGAACCAATCGATCCGGTACGTTTTCTTGGCAACCGTTCCAGCGGCAAACAGGGATATGCGCTTGCGCAAGCGGCTGTGAAAGCCGGTGCACGTGTCACACTCATCTCCGGCCCGGTTCATCTTGATGCCCCTCATGGTACAACCATTATCAATGTCGAAACGGCGCAGGCCATGCAGCGTGCCGTTGAAGCGTCATTGCCCGCCGATGTGTTCATTGCCAGTGCCGCCGTTTCCGACTGGCGTGCAAATGCTGTTGCAAATGAAAAAATCAAGAAACGTGCCGGTGAAGAAAATTACAATCTGCAGCTTGTCGAAAATCCGGATATCCTCGCAAGCGTTGCTAAAAATAAAAACCGCCCGGCACTTGTCATCGGCTTTGCTGCCGAAACGGAGAACGTGCTTGCCAATGCGCAGGCGAAACGGACACGCAAGGGATGCGACTGGATTGTCGCCAATGATGTATCGAACGGAAAAGTATTCGGTGAGAATGACAGCGCGCTTCAGCTTGTGACAAAAGACGGTGTCGAAAACTGGCCGCTCGCGCCCAAATCAATTCAGGCGGAAAAGTTGATCGCCCATATTGCCAAGGCCCTTTAGACGCGTTTTAGATCAGGCATGTCCCAGCGCACATTCGACATCCAGATTTTACCGCATGCAGAAGGTTTACCTCTGCCGGCCTACCAGACAGCACAAGCAGCAGGCATGGATCTTACTGCTGCGCTTGATGATGCAGGTCTCAACCTTCAGCCCGGCGCGCGCGCGATGGTGCCGACGGGGCTGATCATGGCACTTCCTGATGGATTTGAAGGGCAGGTGCGCCCCCGTTCCGGCCTTGCCGCCAAGCAGGGGCTGACCGTGCTGAATGCGCCCGGTACCATCGATGCCGATTATCGCGGTGAAGTGAAAGTTCTGCTTATTAATCTTGGAACAGAGGCCGTAATCATCAAAAGAGGTGACCGCATCGCCCAACTGGTGATCGCGCCTATCACGCAGATGCAACCGGTCGCCGTAAAAATTTTAAATCAGACGGAACGAGGAGCGGGGGGTTTTGGTTCTACAGGTAACTAATGCTGAATAGAGCCATGTTTTTACCCAAAAGAACCATCCTCGCACTGAGCGTGATGATCGATATCGCGCAAAATGCTTCGCAAAGCCCCGTTTCGTCGAAAGACCTTGCGGACAGGCATGGCGTGAGCCCGCGCTTTTTCGAGATCATGCTTAAAAATCTCGCTTCTTCTGCTTTGATCCGTGGTCAGCGCGGACCGAAGGGCGGCTACCGTCTCGAGCGCGATCCGCAAAACATCCGTGTCGGCGATATTGTCAGCTCGGTTAGTGCGGAACCTGAAGAGCAGGAATTTTCATTGCCGCAAAGTGCCGAAGGGCAGTTGATGCCTTATATCGACACCATCAACGCTGCCATTTTGCAAAAGTTGAATGAAACGACGCTGGCGAATTTGATGGGCATGAAAAAAGCACAAAACTGGCCGGCTTCCGCGCTTGCAAGTTAGGCGCACTCTTCTATCATGATTTTTTTGAGGAGTTGAGCATGACAGCATCCGCTGCGCGTGAGCCTGTATCAAACGAACTGCCGGGACGCGGAAAAATTTATTCATCCATTCTTGAAACGGTCGGCAACACGCCGCTTGTTCGTCTCGATCGCATCGCCAAAGCGGAAGGCGTGAAAGCAAATCTTCTTGCCAAGCTCGAATTTTTCAACCCGATCGCCAGCGTTAAAGACCGCATCGGTATCGCCATGGTCGAAGCGCTGGAGAACGAAGGCAAATTAAAACCCGATACAGTTCTCATTGAACCGACCTCAGGCAATACCGGTATTGCGCTGGCTTTTGTCGCAGCGGCCAAGGGCATCCGTCTTATTCTCGTCATGCCGGAAACCATGTCGGTTGAGCGGCGCAAGATGTTTGCGCTTCTCGGAGCGGAGCTTGTGCTGACCGAAGGCCCGAAAGGCATGAGTGGCGCCATCGCCAAGGCGGAAGAACTGCAAAAAGAAATCCCGAACGCGATTATCCCGCAGCAGTTCAAAAATCCCGCCAACCCGGAAATTCACCGTAACACGACAGCTCTTGAAATCTGGAACGATACGCATGGCAAGGTCGATGCTTTTGTGGCCGGCGTCGGTACCGGCGGCACGTTGACCGGCGTCGGGCAGGTTCTGAAAAAACGCAAAAGCGATGTGCGCATTTTTGCTGTCGAACCGGACGACAGCCCGGTGCTTTCGGGCGGTAAACCCGGCCCGCATAAAATTCAGGGGATCGGCGCGGGCTTCGTACCGGATATTCTGGACCGGAGCGTGATCGACGAGGTTATCCGCGTCAAAAACGAAACGGCATTTGAAACAGCGCGAAAGCTCGCAAGGCTGGAAGGCGTGCCCGGCGGTATTTCGTCGGGTGCAGCGGTGGCGGCCGCGATTGAAATCGGCAAACGTGCGGATATGGCAGGCAAAAACATCGTCATCATCATCCCGTCCTTTGCCGAGCGCTATCTTTCAACCGCTTTGTTCGACGGGCTTTAATAAGGAAAAACAGCCTTAACCTCGCCCTATTTACGGGGTTTTAAAGCGTGAGCCGCAAACTGACGGCATCAGAGGCGGGTTGATATGTGGGGACGAAAGGACAAGGGCCGGCGCGAGCCGCACTTTGACGCGGCGGACGACGATTTTCGTCTGACGCCTGAAGACCGTCCCGGCGTTTTCGTCACCGAGAAAAAACGCAAACCCAAAAAAACCCGCCAGCGTGTCGAGCCGGAATGGGATACGGATGACGGTGAAGCCCCATCTCGTCATGGAAAATCTAGATCGCGTGCAAAAAAACGTACGTCGTCCAAATCGACGGGCAAAAAACCGCAAGCCAAAGAACGGTCTTTTTTCGGTACGGTTTTTTATTGGGCCTCCGTCCTCGGCATCTGGGCTGTTCTCGGCGTTGGCGCGCTGCTCGTCTGGTATGCTGTGCACTTGCCGCCTCTTTCAACACTGCAAGTGCCAGAGCGTCCGCCGAATATTGCGATTGTCGCGCAGGACGGCACGCTTCTCGTCAACCGCGGCGCGCGCGGGCAGGCGGTGCCTCTCAAGGAAATGTCGCCTTACCTGCCGCAGGCCGTGATCGCGATCGAGGACAGGAATTTTTATCATCACTTCGGCGTCGACCCTCTCGGCCTTGGACGCGCCGTCGTCAACAACGTGATGGCGGGCGGCGTGCAGCAGGGCGGCTCAACCGTCACGCAGCAGCTCGCGAAAAATGTGTTCCTCACACCGGAACGTTCGATGGAACGTAAAATTCAGGAGCTGATCCTGTCGTTCTGGCTGGAAACGAAATTCAGCAAGGACGAGATCATGGAAATGTATCTCAACCGCGTTTATCTCGGTGCGGGGACGTATGGCGCGGAAGCCGCCAGCCAGCGCTATTTCGGAAAATCCGTTCGCGACATTAATCTGAACGAAGCGGCCATTCTCGCGGGCCTTTTGAAAGCGCCCTCACGCTATGCACCGACGCGCAGTGCCAATACGGCGCTGGCACGCGCGAAAACCGTGCTGGCGGCGATGGTTGAAACGGGTGTCATCACGCAGGCGCAGGCGGATAAGGCAGCCGCGCAAAAACTTGTCCCGGCAAAAATCAGCAGCGCAACGGATTCCGTCAACTATGCCGCCGACTGGGTGATGGACTTGCTGCCGGGTTTTATCGAAACCATCGACAGCGATATCACGGTCGAAACAACTTTGAATTCGAAGCTGCAGACGTCGGCCGAAACGGCTGTGCGCGACATCCTCAATCTCGAAGGTGAAAAATATGGCGTCAGTCAGGCTGCCGTCGTGTCGATGTCGCCATCGGGCGCTGTCGAGGCGCTGGTCGGCGGCAGGTCGTATCAGGACAGCCAGTATAACCGCGCGGTCATTGCGAAGCGCCAGCCGGGATCGTCTTTCAAACCGTTCGTTTATCTTGCCGCGCTGGAACGCGGTTTGACGCCGGACGACCAAAGGCCGGATGCGCCGCTCAATATCAAGGGCTGGCGGCCGGAAAATTATTCGCGCCAGTATCGTGGGAATATCAGCCTGCGCGAGGCATTGGCTTTGTCGTTGAATACGGTCGCGGTGCGGCTGGCGCTCGAAGTCGGGCCGAAAGCGGCCATTCAGGTCGCGCAGCGGCTCGGCATTACATCGAAGCTCAGCAACAACGCGTCAATCGCGCTCGGTACATCGGAAGTCACCCTGCTGGATATGACGCGCGCTTATGCGCCGTTCGCGAACGGGGGCCTCAGCGTCGTTCCTTATGTGGTGACGGCGATCAAGGACAAGGACGGCAACATTCTTTACCAGCGCCGTCCGCCGCGTACCGGTATTGAACGTGTCGTCTCGCCGCAACATCTTCTGCAGATGAATGACATGCTTTCCGCCGCTGTCGTGTTCGGCACGGCGCGCAAGGCGCAGGTGCCCGGCTGGCCGCTGGCCGGAAAAACCGGCACGTCTCAGGATTTCCGCGACGGCTGGTTCATGGGCTTCACGCCGAACATGGTGACGGGTGTGTGGGTTGGCAATGATGACGGCACGCCGACAAAACGTGCCTCGGGCAGCAATGTGCCGATCGATATCTGGAACCGCGTGATGCAAACGGCGCATGCCGGTGTTGCAGTGAAAGCGCTGCCGGGTGTCGACCGTATTCCGCAGCCGCAACAACAGCAGCAGAACGAGCCGACCATCGATGATATTCTCATCGGCGGCTGGGGGGAAGAAAATACCGGCGCAACGCATCGTAAGCCGCAGCGTGAATGCCCGCTCGACAGCGGCTTCCTGAACTGCGTGTTCGGGAATTAAGTTTCTTCACCGATCGCCAGCAGCGCGTTGCCGTGGTCTTTCAGCCAGCTGCGGCCTTGCGGCGTATGCGGGCAGATTTTCTCCGTCAGTTTCCAGAAGCGCGGGCTGTGGTCCATAACGCGCAGATGCGCGACTTCGTGCGCGGCGAGATAATCGAGCACGAACGGCGGCGCGAAAATAATCCGCCACGAAAAACATAAAATGCCTTCTTCGCTGCAGGACCCCCAGCGCGTGCGCGGGTCGCGCAGCTGGATACGCTTCACGCGTGCGCCAATTTTCGTAGCGTGGCGCGCAACTGCTTCTTCGAAATCTTTCTTGGCTTCTTTCTTGAAAAAATCCGTCAGGCGGCGGGCGAGATGTTTGGCATCGCCATAAACATGGATCTCGCCCTCGCGCGCATGGACCATACCGCGCGGTGTGTCGGCATGATGCATGATGATATGCGGCAGCCCCCGTAAGGGCACGATGGCACCGTTCTTGAACGGCAAGGCGCGCGGGGTTTTAATGAGTTGCTTGATCAGCCAGGTGCGGCTTTCTTCCAGAAAGGCGAACATGCGCTTTTTCGAACAACGCAAGGGAACGGTGAGGAGAATTTGCTGTGCGGGTTCGACGCGCAATGTCAGCCGCTTGGCGCGCGCATGGCGCTTGACCGCGACGGCATAGTTTTTCTCCCCGTCATGGAAAACAAGGCTTTCCTGGAGCTGGTGTGTCTGGAAACGAAGGAGCGGTAAATTCAGAATCATCGCCTTAAATCTATGGTTTTTATCATAGCCACAGATTGGTAAAGACAGCGGTTCAAATTTCGATCAACTTGTCGCGTTCGCCCTGCATTAGACGTTGCGGCGGATAAAATCCTCGATCTTGGGTGCGATCTGGTTGCGGAATTTGGAGCCGTTGAAGACACCGTAATGGCCAACGTCCTTCTGGAGGTAGTGCTCTTTTTTCGAGGATTCAAGGCCGCTGCACAGTTTCTGCGCCGCTTCGGTCTGGCCAAAGCCGGTAATATCGTCGCGCTCGCCTTCGACGGTCAGAAGGGCCGTCCGCTTGATGTTCGACGGGTCAACCTTGACGCCGCGATGCGTCATCGTACCTTTCGGCAGGGCCTGTTGAACCGGACGAACGATCTTTTTCAGCCGATGAAT
>JAZKID010000092.1:8685-10371 GCA_040385045.1 Pseudomonadota bacterium
CGCCAGCATGATGAATTCGGCCGTCATATCCATCACGGCCAGATATTCGTCGTAAAAGTCTTTATGCTTTTCGGCGCTTTCATCGTCACCATCGACGAGCTGCTGGAACAGTTCCTGGTGCGCGTTGACGTGGCGGTCGATGTTCATCGACATGAAGCCGGAAAGCTGCAGGAAGCCGGGATAAACCTCGCGGCCCGTACCGGCATTCGGAAACGGCACACGCATGATGAGATTTTTCTTGAACCATTCAAGGCCTTTTTCATGCGCAATCTTGCTGACAGTCGTCGGCGAAAGGCGCGTGTCGATCGGCCCGCCCATCAGCGTCATGCTGCGCGGCAGTTTCGGATCGTTCGAAGCTTCCATCAACGCAACAGCGGCGAGAACAGGAACCGAAGGCTGGCAGACGCCGATGACATGCACATCCGGACCGAGCAGGCGGATCATGTCGAGGACATAATCGATGTAATCGTCGAGATCAAAATGTCCCTGCGTCAGGGGCACGGTGCGCGCATCGACCCAGTCGGTGATGTAAACTTCATGCTTGGGAAGAAAACGTTCAACCGTACCGCGCAGCAATGTCGCATAATGGCCTGACATCGGCGCGACGATCAGAACTTTGGGATCGGCCGCGCGGGTGGCAGGCACATCGCGTTTGAAATGCAGGAGGTTGCAGAACGGGCGCGACCAGACGGTATTTTCCGTCACGGAAACTGGTTTGCCGTCAACTTTTGTCTGCGGAAGATCGAAGGCGGGTTTTTCATAAAGGCGCGTGGTGCGCTCGAACATTTCCGCTGTTGCGGCCATGGTACGGCCCATCAGCGTGTGCGACATCGGGTTCAGCGGATTGCGGAAAAACAGTTGTGCGGTATCGGCGATGGCGCGAAACGGCGACATCAAATTCCGGTTCCATTCATATAGGTCGTAATAACGCAAAGCGCGGCTATCCAGCATCTGATGTCCCCTTAGGCGGCTTTCTTCTGAAGCCGCTCCCTGACAGGAGCTTAAGGAGGCGGTGAGGCCTGTCGCCCTTAAACTCCTGGCTTACGTCAGCTTTCCACAAAAGACTTTTGATTTCGTGCCTCACATCTCCAGCATCCGACTGAAAATGCTAACACTCTCTTAACTTAAGGTGCCGACGCCTGGTTCCAAGACCAGCCTCGCATGAAAGTGAGAGCCGTGGATTGTTTCGGGGCGATTGCTGCCGTGCCTGAGGGCTGGTAAGCAAAGGTTCAAGCGCCCGTAGCTCAGCTGGATAGAGCGTTGCCCTCCGAAGGCAAAGGTCAGGGGTTCGAATCCCTTCGGGCGCGCCAATGAACCCTTTATTTAAAAGAAATTGAACGCGATTGTGGTGATACTACTGCGTCAGGCGCAGGGATTCCACGCTGGCGCCGAACATCTGCTGCATGGCGTTCGCGATCTCCTGCGGCAGGTCGGCCTGGAAATACATGCCCGGCGAAGCGCAGGTCTCCATGGCGGAAGGAATGTTGGGAAGCGCGGCATTGGTCTGGATGAGCTGCGAGCCGTCCTCGATCACGCCCGGCATGCTCAGATCCATGTATTGGTATTCCGTGTTCAGCACCATCACGCGCACGCCGCGGCTCTTCAGGCTGGCGCAGGCGGCAGGCTGCATCGCAAAGATGCGGGAATGTTCGTTCGGCGATGTCCAGCCGGCTGATGACCTTGATG
>JAZKID010000092.1:10381-18886 GCA_040385045.1 Pseudomonadota bacterium
ACGCTGATTGCCGATCTGGTTCAAAAGATTTCCTGGTCGACGTTTGTCTGCACCGGCGTCGCGCTGGGTCTTGCAGCCACAAAAATGCGCGCAGCCGTTATGGGGTTTGCCGGGCTGATCGCAGCGCCGATGGCTTTTTATATTGCGAAAGCCTTGCACAAAAGTGTCTCGCAAGCCTTGTCGATTTCAGAACAGGCCGCCGTGGCAGGTCCGTCACCTTTTTTGCTGGCGTCGATCAAGGGTGCCGAATATGCGGCGCTCGGCTGTCTCGTCGCATTGCTGGGAAAGTGGACGGCTGCCGGTTTAAAAGAGCATGCGCTTGCAGGTTTGATGATCGGGCTTCTGTTCGGCGGCGCAATTGTCTACACCATGGCCAGTATGGCGGCCGATCCGTTACCGCTGTTCGTTCTTGTCTCCCGCGCGGCGAATGAAATTATTTTTCCTGTCGGCTGTGCGCTGGTTCTTTATGCGGCTCAGAAACTCGGCCAGAAGCACGCAAGCAAAGCCTGACGCTTTATTTAATAATGCGGACGCGGTCCAGCAAATGCGCGAACATCGACTGCATTGCATGGTTGATCTCGCTCGGAACGTCTGCTCTGAAATACAGACCCTGTGAAGCACACGCCTGAAGCGCAGGCGCAACGAACGGCAGGGCAGCATTGGTTTGTATCAACTGTGTCCCGTCTTCGATCACGCCCGGCATGCTGAGATCCATATACTGGTACTCGACGTTGAGGACCATCATCAAAATATTACGGCTTTTGATCGGGCTGCACGCTGCGGAATTAAGAGCATGAATGCGGTTGTTCGGGTTGGGCGATGACCAGCTGCCGTTAAAGGTCTGATCGTCGGTCAAGCCATCGGTAACAAAAATTACAACCGACATGGCTTCGCTTGGAGAAGATCCGTCGCCCGTTGAATAAACGGCCGAATTCATCTGCTGCAATGCCGTCTCTAACATTGTACCGCCCGAGCCGTAGGGATAGGGCGTCATCGCATCGGTTGACAGGCTGTCGACGGCATTTCGCGCGCTGTTCAGATCGGAGGAGAGGTTAAACAGCGGTACCATCTCGCGCACGAAAGGGTAAATCCCGAAACGGAAATGATTCATGCCAGTCTGATTTTCCGAAACCGTGTTGATCAGATTCTTCGTCGCTGTTTTAAGCGCGTCAATTCTCAGCGTCGCACCGCTCGAGCCGCCGCCCGTCGTGTGGCATGCGAAAACGCAATTTTGTGTCGATGCCAGAATGGCGCGATCGGCTGCCGTTGCGCCAATACCCATCGAGCCTGACACGTCGAGCAGAAGATAAAAGTCGACATATTTTTCCTGCGATGCGGAAACGGTCGATGTTACGCTCAGCTGCATTTCATGGATGCCGACGACATTCATCAAGGTGGTCGGCATCACATTATAATAATCGACTTTCACCGCATGAGCCGTCTGCGTGATTTTGACTTCTTCCGATTTAAAATAAAGGCCAGATGTGCGGTTTGCAGCGATGGAATCCAGTACAGCTTTTTCGACGTCTTCGTCTGCAGCTTTTGCTTTCGATCCGGCCAGCGCAGCAGCATCCGCCATGTTCTGAGCATCGGCGCGGGATTTGTTGAGATTGGAATAATCAACGGCGGCGCCGGAAACGCCTATAATGAGGACAAGCACGATCGCAAAAATTATCGCGACATTGCCTTTTGTATTGTCAAAAAATGTTTTTAAATGTTGGGCCATAAGTCTTAAAATAACATAAGACATGTTACGGCATATTTAATTGCGCCAACTGAAAAATTTTGGCACTCTTTTCTTTGTAAAGTCATAGATTCAGCAATCGTCAAGGATGATAAATCCTTAATGACAAAGCTACGGGATGCGGCTAGGTTGCGCCTGTTCACCAGCTGGCTTTTCCAGCGCAGATCAGGAGCTTCGATGTATAAACTTTATTACGCGCCCGGGGCGTGCTCGCTTGCCGTGCATGCCGTGCTCAATGAATTAAAGGCCGATTACAAGGCAGAAAAAGTCGATTTCAAAAACAAGTCGCCGGAATTCCTGAAGGCAAATCCGCGTGGTGCCGTGCCGGTTCTCGAGATCGACGGCCAGGTCCTGCGCGAAGGTGCAGCCATTTTGACAACACTGGCCGAAACGAACAATTCAACACTGCTCCCGACAACAGGCTTTGAACGTGCGAAAGCGCTGGAATGGCTGGCTTTTGCAAACTCGACGCTACACCCGGTTTATGGCCGCGCTTTTGGCCTGCCTTACCTGCAGGCTGACGATGCAACCAAGGCATCTATCAAAACCACCCTCGCGACAACAATCCAGAAACTATGGGATGAAGTCGAAACCCAGGTGACGAAAGAAGGGGGCTATCTCGCTGGTTCGCAGCCAACGCTCGCCGATTTCCTCGTCACCGTTATTGCCAACTGGACGCCCGGCCTGTTCGGCACGACCGTCACATTCGGCCCGAAAACGCAAAACCTGCTGCGTTCGATTTCGTCGCGGCCTTCTTACCAGAAGGCGCTCACCGACGAAGGTGTGCAATACAAGGCTGTTGCCTGAAGCTTGAAAATTGAAACAGAAAAAGGCGGGAATATTTTCCCGCCTTTTATTTTGCCGTTATGGTGGAGCGCTGCTTTGCCAGCGCTTTAAAGTAATTCGCAACATAAGCGGCGCCGATGACGAGCGCACAGCCCATCAGATTTGCCGCAAGTGTAATGATGATGTGGTGATCCGGCACAAGCTCGTAAGCGATTGTCACAAAGCGCGCGATAAAAATGCCTGCAACAAAAGAAGCGAGGACCTGCCGTCCCGCCATCGAAACCGGTTTGGCCCACGGCTGTTCGACAAGTTGCGGCTTCAGTGACAAAAGCGAAACGGTAAGATAAGCGAGGCAAAGGAAATGCATGTAGCGCAGAATGTGCAGGTTGTGCTTATGCCAGCCCGGCACCAGCATATTGCGCAGGTCGTTCCAGAACGAGTGATGCGCATAAATATCCGCTGTGCAAACCGGAATTGCGGCAAGAACGAAAAACGTGGCGGCAAAGATCAGCCCAGGTTGCCGTAGCGGCGGCACTTTCACCCAGCCCATGCCGATAAAGAACCCGCTGAAAAAAAGCAGCTGCCAGGCGTAAGGATTGAAAAACCATCGCGCCTCGATCGGCACCTTGCCCTGAATGTGCAGATCGAAACTCCACACGGCAATATAAAGTGCGCCGACAGCAAGAAACGGCAGCAGCGGGTGCAGCCGCCGCAACAGCATGATGAGCGGTATCGCGGCCAGCAGCACGAGATAAAGCGGCAGGATATCGAGATAAGCGGGAAGCCACTGCAGAGTCATCAAAGCCGGCAGTGCTTGCTGCGTCTTGTCGAAGAAAAGACGGTAATCGTCGAAGCTGTTGAGTCGGCCGAACGTTTCCTCGCCGCTGACCATCAGTGCCAGCACGCTGAAAGCGAGCGCGATATGCACCCAGTAGATCTGCCAGCAGCGATGAAGAATTCGCGCGGTGGTTTTCCAGAATGTTTCGCTCATGAACAAAGGGCCGAAGGCCCATGCGCTCGCAAGGCCGGAACAATAGACGAAAATTTCGGCAGCGTCGCTGAAACCAAAATTGCGCGGCATATAATTGGCAAGCGGATTGCCGATCGAATGGCCGATAAAAATGATTAGCAGGGCAAGTCCGCGAAAAAAATCGAGCTCTATATTGCGTGCAGATACAGAAGATGTCATCTCGGCCTGTTTTTGATTTTAAAAAGGCTATAAGAAGGCAGGACAAGGGCCGCAAGCCCCGCACTACAAATTACCACCCTTGCTCCCGAGGTTTTTTAAAAGATGGATATTTCAAACAACAAACCTCTGGCAGGTATAAAAGTTCTGGAGCTCGCACGCATCCTGGCCGGACCGTGGGCGGGACAGTTGCTGGCAGATCTTGGCGCCGAGGTGATCAAGGTCGAGCGGCCGGGCGCGGGCGATGACACGCGCGCTTGGGGGCCACCGTTTATCGAAGGCAAAAACGGCGAAAATCTTTCCTCTGCCTATTATCATTGCTGCAATAGAGGTAAACAAACGCGCGCTATCGATTTCCAAACGCCGGAAGGGCGCGATGAAATTATCGCGCTCGCGAAAACGAGCGATATTTTGATTGAAAATTTCAAGGTCGGCGATTTGAAAAAGCGCGGCCTCGATTATGACGCTTTGAAAAAAATAAATTCGCGGCTGATTTATTGCTCCATCACTGGCTTCGGGCAGAACGGCCCTTACGCGAAACGCGCCGGCTATGATTTCATGATTCAGGCGATGTCAGGCCTGATGGATGTCACCGGCCTGCCGGACGGCCCGCCGCTTAAAACCGGTGTTGCGATTGCCGATCTGTTCACCGCGCATTACGCCGTCGCTGGAATTCTTGCGGCGCTTCACAAGCGCCATGAAACGGGCGAGGGCGCTTATCTCGATCTGTCGCTGCTCGACTGCATGGTGGCGTCACTCGCCAATCAGAACATGAATTATCTCGTCTCTGGACAATCGCCGAAGCGGCTTGGCAACGCGCATCCGAACATTGTACCCTACGAGGCCTATCCGGCAAGCGACGGGTATATTGTGATTGCCACAGGCTCCGACCGCCAGTATTTCGACCTGTGCGACGTTCTCGGTGCGCCGGAGCTGAAAACGAATCCCGATTATGCGACGAACAGCGGGCGTGTCGCGCATCGCGCAAAGCTGGTACCGCAACTGGCGGCACAAACGATCAAATTTTCAAAAGCGGAGTTGCTGGAAAGACTGGAGCAAAAACACATTCCTGCCGGGCCGATCAATACGATCGAGGAATTGTTTCAGGATCCGCAGGCGATCGCGCGGCAGCTCCGCATGGATCTGCCGAGCAAGGATGCGAAAGCGGGCAGCATCCCGACAGTGCGCTGCCCGATTGTGCTCAACGGCGAGATTTTAAGCGCAGAAACGCCGAGTCCGAAAAAGGCTTAAAGTCTATTTTTTAAGTTCTTTTTCTGTAATGCCGTAAATTCCGTTCATTTTGAAATATTCTACAAACAGATCGACATTATATTCGGCACGCTTCTCTTCAGAATAGCCATCCGATACTTTGTTGGCTCGCGGCAAATAGGCAGCGCAATTTGCAGACTTAATGGCCTGAGCATCACAATAGCCTTTGGCTTTCAGATAAAGATCTGATGCGCCTAATTTTCTATCTTCCAAGGGAATGGCTGCATAGGCCGGTGACTTTGCACCATTTTCATCAACAACGCCTCTATATCGCATCATTGAATATACGGATGCTGAGGACTCCTGCGTTTTCGGCGTTTCTACAGGCTTCGGCGTCGGTTTTGGCGTTGGTTCAATTTTTGTTTCTTTGATGTCCGTTATTGTTGCATTCGCATCGGCCAGTCCCAGCTTTTGGGCCGGGTTATTATTTTCATCCACACCATTTGGAATAAGTGTCAGATTAGAATTCGCTTCTGCGGATGTCATATCTAAGTTGTATTTTCTATAACCAAAAATCTTTTGTGTCGCCGATTTAGCATATGATTCATTTATATTTTGAAAGAAACCTTTGAATTTTTTGCAAGGCTCTGTGAATTCGGAACCATCTGGTTTGAGCACTTTGTCAGTATCGCAAAGCAATGAAATCGTCAGGCCCTTGGCATTTGCATTATAATAATCCGTTTCCGCTTTTACGAGTTCAGGATTAGGTTTTTTATTATCTTTAAGGTCTTCTTTTTTTTCTGGCCCGCCGCCTTTGGCAGGCTCGACGGCAACTGTGCGGTTTTTTAGGCGGCCTGTCAGCTCCACTGCAACTTGGCCCGCGATCGTATCTGAAACGCTTTTGCCGTTATAGCCTTTACCATTCTGAACATAGTCGTCGAAACTTTTGACGAGACTTTCGCGGCGTTTCTGTTTTTCTTGTTCTGAAACTTTGACGAATTTTTCAGGAACTGTTTTGGCGACGTCCTGCGCAGCCTTGTCTTTCGCGGCTGTAATATCTTCGCGTGTGATGGTGCATGCCGCCTGATTGTCTTTGCAAGGTTTTCGCACCTTATCGGCGAGGTTCTTTGTCCAGTTTTTGACAAATTTCTGGAACCGCTGCGCGTTCAGGTCGCCTTGTGAGGGGCGTTTTGATTTCGGCGCAGATTTTCTTTTAACTGATCCAGATCGCGGCGACATTGGAAATCCTGTTTAATATCTAAAATTTTATGCAATAACTTAACATTGAGGTTAACATATTTCAGCTTCCGTGACGAGATATTTGAGCCGTGCGTGTCAGCTCAAATTGCGGCCGATATTCAGAAACTTTTCGTGGCGTTGTTTTTTCAAGTCATCGCGCGGCAGATTTTTCATCTCGTCCAGCGCATCGGAAATCGCCTCCGAAACGGCGAGCTTGATTTTTTCATGGTCGCGGTGCGCGCCGCCGTTCGGCTCAGGAATGATCTGGTCGATCACGCCAAGCTTGATGAGATCCTGCGCGGTGATTTTCATATTTGTCGCCGCGTCCTGCGCGCGCGAGCCGTCGCGCCACAGAATCGAAGCCGCGCCTTCCGGCGAAATCACGCTGTAAATCGCATGCTCCAGCATCATCACGCGGTTGGCTGTTGCAATCGCGATCGCGCCGCCTGAGCCGCCTTCGCCGATGACGATGGCGATGTTGGGCACTTTCAGATTGAGGCAGGCGTCGGTGGAACGCGCAATCGCTTCCGCCTGTCCGCGTTCCTCGGCGTCAATGCCGGGGTAAGCGCCGGCCGTGTCGATGAATGAAATGACAGGAATGTTGAATCGGTCTGCCATGTCCATCAGGCGCACGGCTTTGCGATAACCTTCCGGTCGCGCCATGCCGAAATTATGTTTCAGCCGCGTTTCGGTGTCGGAACCTTTTTCATGCCCCATCACGCAAACGGATGAGCCCTTGAAGCGCGCGAAGCCGGCAATGATCGCTTCGTCTTCGCCGAAATTGCGATCACCGGCGAGTGGCGTGAATTCTGTAAAAAGCGAGCGGATGTAATCGGCGCTGTGCGGACGTTCAGGGTGACGCGCCACTTGTGTTTTCTGCCACGGTGTCAGGCGCGCATAAAGATCGCGTAACACGCCCTCGGCTTTCGTTTCCAGCCGCGAGATGTCGTCCTGAATAGAGAGAGAGTTGCCTTCGGCCGCCGAGAGCGTGCGCAGATCGGCAATCTTGCCTTCGAATTCGGCAACGGGTTTCTCAAAGTCGAGATAGGTACGCATTTTTCACTTTATCCTGGTGCATTAAATGCACTTTTGCTGCTTTGCCTGTCAAGGTCAGAACAAAAAGCTGAAATTATTGAATAGCTTAGTCATTGAGCGGATGATGGTCGCGCACCAGGCTGATCAGCCGCTCATCCAGCAAATGCGTATAAATCTGCGTCGTCGAAATATCGGCATGGCCGAGAAGCTGTTGCAGGCTGCGCAAATCCGCGCCGCCCTGCAGCAGGTGGCTCGCGAAAGCATGGCGGATGACATGCGGTGAAATTTTTTTCGTATCGAGGCCGGCAAGGCTGGCGATATCTTTCAATTCGCGCGCCACCTGCTGGCGCGTAATGTGCCCGATCGCTCCGCTGGCCGGAAAAAGCCAGACACTTTTTTGAGATGCGCTTTTTTCTGGTTTGAATTTTTTCAGCCGCTCGCGGTACCGCGTAACGGCGTCTTGCGCCAGCGGCGGAAACGGCACCATGCGTTCCTTGTTGCCTTTGCCGCGCACGGTGAACATGGCGGCTTTCCCCAGATTTGCGGGCAATGAAATCAGTTCTGAAATGCGCAGGCCGGTTGCATAAAGAAGTTCAAGAAAAGCCGTCATGCGCACAGCCCGCAGCTGCGCAGGCGCGGAAAGATTTTCGTTCTCGCTTGCGTCCTGCGCCGTTTTCAAAAGCGTGGTCATGTCGTCGATGCTCAATGTTTTGGGCAGGCCACGCTGGCGTCGCGGCGCATCGAGAATGCTTGATGGGTCATCGTCGCGCAATTTGTCGGTGACGAGGAAACGGTAATATTGCCGCAGCGCAGACAGTTTGCGTGCCTGACTGGTGGAAGCAAGCCCGCGGCGCGCGAGTGATGAGAGATAAAGTTGCAAATCGCCGCTTGAGGCGGAATGAAGTTTCTTGCGTTTCTGTTCGAGAAAAATTTCGGCGTCTTCGAGGTCGCGCTCGTAGGCTGCCAGCGTATTCGCGCTGGCATTGCGCTCTGCCGAAAGCATATGCAGGAAATCCTTGATCCCGCGGCCGTTCATAATGTTTATCGTGAATCGTGGATCATTTTATCCGCGCGGACGGTGAAGCCCGTATCGCGCGAGCCGGGTTCCACAAACGTCGCCAGCGAGAAAATCACCGCGAAAATAATGGCGCCAATCACGGCGAGTGTCATCAGGAACTTGGACAGGGTCAGCATCGCTTCACCATGCCGCAGCTTTAAAGGCCCTGCAAGAGTTTAAGCCGCAAAGGCCACGAAAATCCGCATTGCTTGCCGCGCGCAAACATGAAAGTGTGGCCGCAATTTCCGG
>JAZKID010000093.1:0-3216 GCA_040385045.1 Pseudomonadota bacterium
TTCTGAACGCGTGGGACATCGGGAAGTGTCCTGCGCCCGGTCTTGATGAAATTTTCAAATGTCTTTGCGTTGACACCTTTAGGCCCAAAGAACCGCGCAAAATCACCGCTGCTGAGATAGGTGTCGTTTTTACCTGCAAACCTGATCAGCGCATCGGCATCGATCGAATTGTTAGCAAGACTTTCTTTGGCAGTCGTGTCGAATTTGTCGAGACGAATGCCTGCAAAATTGAGCCAGTTGCCGTTCGCATCCTGCACTTTTTTTGTTTCGACAACTTCTTCAGGATCAAGTCCGGCAAAGGCAGCAATGAATTCAAGAGCCAGTGCACGTTGTTTGAAACTTGTAATGAGGTTGTTCGCGTTTGATTCGGCAATCGTATCGAAACCTAAATCGGCCATGGTTATCTCTCTTCATAAAAAGATTTCGCAATATCAATTGAGGATCTAATGAAAGAGTGCGGCAATTTCAAGATTTAACGGCGCATATAAACTTATTTTATCAAGTCATTTTCTTGATAGATACTCTGGAAACATTCGTTTTACAAAACGATGACTTGCCACATTGAGAATTTTTCCGTCCGTCATCATTTGCAAGGAAGATAATTTGTTCAAAAGACTTTTGCTACTAAAGACGGAAAACTTGTGCTTAAGTTGCTCAATACCAAGGTAAATTTGGTAATCAGCCCTGAAAAATCGGGCATTTTCATTTTTTACATCAACTATACTTGATCAATACAAGATTTTGCATCGAAAATGCAGAAAGGAGGGAATTACGTCATTTCTAAAGAGAGGCTACTTTCAAAGAAATAATTCGCCTGTTGCGCAGCAAAACAGCGCATGCTAAGCGGTTTCCTAACAGGAAAAGGCCCGTTTCGGGCCTGTTCTTTTGTCCCTTTCGTGATCGGTCGAAGCGTCACGCGCGTCGTGAGGTTTTTGACATTTTCAGACGGATGAAAATTTGAAAAACGAACAAATGATTTCAGGTGTGGCGGGGCGTTATGCGCGGTCCCTGTTCGAGCTTGCCGATGAGGCCAAGAGTATCGATGCCGTTTCGTCCGAACTGGCCTCCCTCAAAAAAGCGCTGAACGATAGTCGCGATCTCAAGGCTTTTGTTGAATCACCGCTTTTGAGCGCGGGCGAGCAGATCAGTGCGCTGAAACAGATTCTCGATAAAGCGGGTGTGAAAGATCTCACCGCGAAGTTCGTGCAGCTGCTGGCGCAGAACCGCCGTCTCAACCTTCTGTCCGAAACGATCAGCGGTTTTGAAAAACTGGTTGCGCAAAGCAAGGGTTTGACAGGCGCTGAAGTGACATCGGCCGAACCGTTATCCGAAAATCAACTCGGCGCCATTAAAGCTGCACTCAAAGAATCAACCGGCAAGGATGTCGAAATTGAAACACGCGTCGATCAAAGCCTGATCGGCGGTCTTGTTGTGAAGCTTGGCAGCCGCATGCTCGACACCTCTCTCAAAACAAAACTCTCATCCATGAAAACAGCCTTGAAAGGAATCGCGTGATGGAATTCCGCGCCGCAGAAATCTCGAACATTCTTAAAGAGCAGATCAAGGGCTTCGGTACTGATGCCGCCGTCACGGAAGTCGGCCGCGTTCTTTCCGTCGGTGACGGTATCGCGCGCGTTTACGGTCTCGATCAGGTCATGGCCGGTGAAATGGTGGAGTTTCCGGGCGGCATTCGCGGCATGGCGCTCAATCTTGAAGCCGACAATGTCGGTATCGTTATTTTCGGTAACGACCGCGATATTAAAGAAGGCGACACGGTCAAGCGCACCGGCGCCATCGTCGACGTTCCGGTCGGCAAAGGTCTTCTCGGCCGCGTTGTTGATCCGCTCGGCAACCCGATTGACGGCAAGGGTCCGATCAAGGAAACAGAACGCCGCCGCGTCGACGTGAAAGCGCCGGGCATTATTCCCCGTAAATCCGTGCATGAGCCGATGCAGACAGGTCTGAAAGCCATCGACGCACTCATCCCGATCGGCCGCGGCCAGCGCGAGCTGATCATCGGCGACCGCCAGACCGGTAAAACCGCTGTCGCGCTCGACGCCATCCTCAACCAGAAATCAGTCAATCAAAGCGGCGACGAGAAACAGAAACTGTATTGCATCTACATCGCAATCGGCCAGAAGCGCTCGACGGTGGCGCAGTTCGTCAAAACGCTCGAAGAGCATGGCGCGCTGGAATATTCTATCGTCGTTGCCGCGACAGCGTCCGATCCGGCGCCATTGCAGTTTCTTGCCCCGTTCGCCGGTTGCGCGATGGGTGAATATTTCCGCGACAACGGCATGCACGCGCTTTGCGTTTATGACGACTTGTCGAAACAGGCTGTGGCTTACCGTCAGATGTCGTTGCTGTTGCGCCGTCCGCCGGGCCGCGAAGCTTATCCGGGCGACGTGTTTTATCTCCACTCCCGTTTGCTGGAACGCGCAGCGAAATTGAACGAAGACAACGGTTCAGGCTCACTCACCGCGCTGCCGATCATCGAGACGCAGGCGAACGACGTCTCCGCCTATATTCCGACCAACGTGATCTCGATCACCGACGGCCAGATCTTCCTTGAAACAAATCTGTTCTATCAGGGTATCCGCCCTGCCGTGAACGTCGGTATCTCCGTGTCGCGCGTCGGTTCATCCGCGCAGATCAAGGCGATGAAACAGGTCGCCGGTCCGATCAAGGGCGAGCTGGCGCAGTACCGCGAAATGGCGGCCTTCGCGCAGTTCGGTTCCGATCTCGACGCCGTCACGCAAAAGCTGCTGAACCGCGGCGCACGTTTGACCGAACTTCTGAAACAGCCGCAGTTCTCGCCTTTAAAAGTGGAAGAGCAGGTCGTCGTGATTTTCGCTGGTACACAAGGCTATCTCGATAACCTGCCGGTCAACAAGGTGGGCGCGTTCGAAGCCGGTCTGCTGCGCCACATCAAGGCAAAATATGCGCCCGTTCTCGAAACCATCCGTAAAGAAAAAGAACTTTCCAAGGATACGATGGGAAGTTTGAAAAGCGCCGTGGAAGATTTCGCAAAGAGCTTTGCTGCTTAAGGATCGCGCCTCATGGCCTCGTTAAAAGATCTCCGCGTTCGCATCGCTTCTGTTAAAGCGACGCAGAAAATCACCAAGGCCATGCAGATGGTGGCTGCGGCGAAACTGCGCCGCGCGCAGATGGCGGCGGAAGCGGCGCGTCCTTACGCCGAACAGATCAGCAAGGTCA
>JAZKID010000094.1:0-2955 GCA_040385045.1 Pseudomonadota bacterium
GGACCCTTCACGCGCGGCCGCGTGATCGACCTGTCTTACGCCGCAGCCCGCGCCATCGGCATGGGCGGCACGGCGCCGGTCGATCTTGATGTGGTCGGCGGTCGGCGCTACGCGCTGCGTTAAGAGAAGCAGCTCATCGGGCGAACCATCGCAGGCTTGTAGTCTTTATCGAAGACCTTGCCGCCTGCAGCTTCAACCTCTTTCGCCACAAGCATGCTGTCTTCATCCTTGGCAGAAAGGCCATCGCGGATGGCGTCCTGCTCGTTGCGCGGAAGTGTCTCAAAAGCTTTTTTAGCAGACTTCGGACCAAGCGATTTCAGGTTTGCGCGGTAATTCGCGACCGACTGTTCAATGTCCGCTTCGTAACGGAAGCGGATAAGCACGCCATCATCTTTTGCATCGGGTTTGGAAGTTCTGGTTGCTACGGACGTATCGACAGCCGGCCAGCTGTACCACGGGCGGTATTGTGCCCATGGCGGTGAATACCAGCCCGGCGTGGCAAGGATCGGAGCCGATACAGTCGTCGGCCAGCGATAGGCCGGAAGCTGAAACAGCGGCGCATAAGAATATTGCGGATAATATTGCGGCCAGATGTAAGGCGAATTGTTGACGAGCATGTCCCGAACCTCAGCTTTATATGTGCACTTTAAAAATTCAACTATGGATGCATGTTATTAGCCCCGCAGCCTTTGTGCTGCAAGCCACTGCGGGTTGTATCAATTGCGGGCCAGACCAGCAAGATGGTGCCATTCGGCACCATTATTCCAGTAAGTCCGCCCTTGGCCGGATGGCGAAGGCAGGACGGAAACTTGCGTGTTGCCGCATGTTTCAACCTGCAATCCGTAAGGGATTTTACCTGTCGGCCTTGCCAGAAAGGTTGAGGCCGCCGTCTTGCTGGTAAAGGCCAGAAAGCGCGGCTGATATTTCAGGATTTTCTTTTCCAGTTCATCGCGCGCGACGGCATCCAGCGCGTCCGGCGGCAGGACATTGTCGTTGCCGAAAGCGTGTTTGCACAGGTCGGTGAGGCCGATGCGATAGCTCAAAACCTGCGCATAGTCTTTCGGTGCGATCAGCTGTGGCGTGAGACCTGTTTTATAAAGTGTTTTCCAGAACAGGTTGCCGGGGTGCGCGTAATAGGCTTTCTCGAGCGCCGATTTATGCCCGAGCGCGGTGCCGCAAAAGACAATATCGAGATTTTCCGCAAGCACGTCCGGCACCAGATGGGACTTTGGCAGGAGGCCGAATTTGGGAAGGACAGACAATTATTCTATTCCCACCAGTGCCTTCGCGAAATCTTCCGCCGCGAAGGGTTCGAGATCGTCGATACCCTCGCCCACGCCGATGAAATGGATCGGCAGTTTGTATTTATCGGCCACCGCAACGAGAATACCGCCGCGCGCGGTACCGTCGAGCTTTGTCATCACAAGGCCGGTGACACCGCATGTTTTTCCGAAAATATCAGCCTGATTGAGTGCGTTCTGGCCCGTTGTTGCATCCAGTGTCAGGATCACGCTGTGCGGGGCACTTGCGTCGCGTTTTTTGAGGACACGGATAATTTTTTCAAGTTCGGCCATCAGCTCGGTGCGGTTCTGCAAACGGCCGGCCGTGTCGATGATGAGAAGATCGGCCTTGTCGCGCGCGGCAGCTTCAAACGCTTCATAGGCGAGAGCCGCCGCATCCGCGCCATGCTCTTTCGCGATCACTTGCGCATTCGTGCGCGCGCCCCAGATCTTCAGTTGCTCGATGGCCGCCGCGCGAAAGGTATCGCCGGCCGCCAGCATGACCTTTTTGCCCTGCGCAGTCATGATCGAGGCCAGCTTGCCGATGGTGGTCGTCTTGCCCGAACCGTTCACGCCGATCACCAGCACCACATGCGGTTTTTTTGTTTCATCGAGCACGAAAGGCTGCGCGACTTTTGCAAGGATGTTCGTGATGTCTTCCGCGAGCGCCTGTTTCACATCTTCGGCGGAAATATCCTTGTCGAACTTTTCGGCTTTGAGTTTGACCGTCATCTTGGCCGCCATATCAAGGCCGAGATCGGTGCGGATCAGAAGATCCTCAAGCTCAATGATCGTTTCTGCATCGAGCCTGCGCCTGGTGAAGATCGCGGCGATATCGTTCGAGAAGGATTGCGAGGTGCGCGACAGCCCGCTGCTGAGGCGCTGCCACCATGATTTTTTTGGCGCGGCTGGCGCGACCTCTGCTTCCTTCTTTTTAAAAAAAGAAATCACAGCGCCTCGCCGGTCAGCTGGCGGCCGTTATCGCCCGTGATGCGGACGGGGACAATGCTGCCGACTTCTGCATTATGTGCAAAGCGGACAGGTGTGAACTGTTCGATGCGTGCATTCCCGCCGCGCTCGATCAGGGCTTTGTTTGGTGTCCCTGCCTGCATTTTTAAATGATGTGCGAAAACTTTGGCACCCTTTTCGCGCAGGCGCGCAGCGCGCTCCTTGATAACGGGCTGCTGCAATTGCGGCATGCGCGCGGCAGGCGTGCCCTTGCGGGGCGAGAATGGAAACACATGCAGATGCGTCAGCTCGCATTCGTCGACGATACGCAGGGAATTCTCGAACATCTCATCCGTCTCAGTCGGGAAACCGGCGATGATATCGGCCCCGAACACCACATCGGGGCGCAGTTTTTTGATCTGCTGGCAGAAATCGATCGAATCCTGTCGCAGGTGGCGGCGCTTCATCCGTTTTAAAATCATGTCGTCGCCCGCCTGCAGCGACAGGTGCAGATGCGGCATCAGCCGGGACTCGTCGGCAAAAGCGTCGATGAGGTCCTTGTCGGCTTCGATGCTGTCTATGGAAGACAGGCGAAGGCGTTTCAGCTCCGGCACGTGTTTCAAGAGGGATTTGACAAGAAGCCCAAGTTTCGGTGTGCCCGGCAGGTCGGCCCCGTAAGAGGTGATATCGACACCGGTGAGAACGATTTCATTATAGCCGTTTTCAT
>JAZKID010000094.1:2965-7176 GCA_040385045.1 Pseudomonadota bacterium
GCCCATCGGCACCGAGCGCGAATTGCCGCGGCCGTAAGGAATGATGCAGAACGTGCAGCGGTGGTCGCAGCCGTTCTGGATTTGCAGATGTGCCCGCGCGCGGCCCTCAATGGCATCGACCATGTGTGCTGCCGTTTCCTTCAGCTCCATAATGTCGGTGACGAAAATTTTCTGGTCCGTTTCCTGCGGTTTCAGGAAAGGCACGTAAGAGGCGCGCTGCATTTTCTCGGCATTGCCGATCACGGCGTCGATTTCCGGCATGGCTGCGAAAGTTTCGGGCTCGGTCTGCGCGGCGCACCCGGTGACGATAATGCGCGTGCCGGGGTTCTCTTTACGCAAACGGCGGATCGCCTGCCGGCCTTGCCGGACAGCTTCTTGTGTGACTGCGCAGGTGTTGATGATGAGCGTTTCGGCAAGCCCTGCCGCTTCCGCTTCGCGCCTGATCACTTCCGACTCGTAGGTATTGAGACGGCAACCGAAGGTGACGACCTCAACCGGCATCGACGCTCTCACCCATGAGATGTTCAGGAAGAATGCCCTCGCCGTCGGTTTGTGCAGGGCCAGTCATCAAAACGTGTTCGTCATTTTCACGCCATTCGATTTGCAACGGACCACCGGGCAAACGGATTGTCACAACGCGGTCCGTCAGCCTGCGGCGAATAGCGGCGACAGCCGTTGCGCAGGCGCTGGTACCGCAAGCCTGTGTCAGACCTGCTCCGCGTTCCCATACCTTGGAGGTGATCGCATCGCGCGCATCAACGCGTGCAAGCGCAATGTTCGCCCCTTGAGGAAAAATCGGGTGATGCTCCAGCATCGGGCCTGCTTTGCCGAGATCGACACAATTCAGATCGTCGACGAAAAAAATTGCGTGCGGCACGCCGTTGTTCACGACGGCTGGCGAATGTAGAAGCGGTGCATCGATGGGTCCGAGTTGCAGTTCGATGGTACGTGTATCATGAAACGGTTCTGCAAGAGGGATTTCATCCCACTTCAGTTTGGGAACGCCCATATCGACTGTGACATCCGTTCCGTTCATACCATTGCTGGCGATCAGCACGCCCGCCACCGTCGCAATCTTCACGCTGGACTTGCCGGTCTCATCAAGGATCAGGCGGCCGATGCAGCGTGTGCCGTTGCCGCATGCCTCCGTCTCGCCGCCGTCCGCATTGTAAATGCGCATGAACACATCAGCGCCAGCAGGCGGTTTTTCCATCACAAGCATCTGGTCGCAGCCGATGCCCGTTTCACGATTGCTGATGGCGCGAACCTGCTCTTCGCCGAGCGCGATAGGTTTGGCGCGCGCATCCAGCACGACAAAATCATTGCCGAGGCCGTTCATTTTCAGATAGCCGAGTTGCGTGCTTTGCGTCATGACAGCTATATAGGCAAGCAATGCTTCAAAGGCAAAATATGCGTTTAGTCGTCGCCGCTCTTTTCATGGCCCTTGCCTGTTTTCCGGTCTGTGCCGATGACAAGCTGGTAGTCGCTGCCGAGGTGCTGGGGCGCACGCCGTCCGACCTGCCGATCGAGCGGGTGAGGATGAAAGCCATGCCGGTCGCGGTGCAGAAAGTTGAAGGCCAGCTGGCCGATGCACCGAAAGATCTGCCCAAAGCCATCAACGCGCTGAAAGCGAAGCTTGGCGCGAAAAACATCGAGATCGCCGACGTGCCGCTGGTCGAATTCAAAACGGCGACGGAAAAAACCTATACGGCTTCGATCCTCCTGCCGCTTGTCGAGCGGCCAAAAGAACCTGACCAAGGCATCGAGCTTGACCAGTTTTACGGCGGCAAGGCGCTGCGGATCACGCACAAAGGCCCGCTCGAAAAACTCGAAGACACCTATTTCGAATTGCAGACCTTCGTTGAAGACGGCGATTTTGAAATTCAGGACACAACCGTCGAGCGTTATCTTACCGACCCGTCAACGACGGCACCGGACGACATGGTGACGGAAGTGTACCTTCTTCTCAAAGACCAGAAGTAACGGCATGGGCCTGTTCCGTTTCCTGCTCGCACTCGCCGTGGTTCTCAATCACACCGGCGGCATGTCGGGTTACATCATCATGAGCGGCATTACGGCGGTGCAGGTTTTTTTCATGATTTCCGGTTTCCTGATCGCTTTTATCCTGAGCACGAAATACGATACGGCCTCTCGCGCGGGTGCGTGGCTGTTTTTCAGCAACCGCGCCTTGCGCATTTTTATTCCGTATTGGACCGTCTGGATTTTGACATTTGCAGCTGTGGCGATTGTCTTTGCCGTTTACGGCTGGCAGCTGCATCCGCTTGCCGAGTTCATGACCTATGGCGGCGAAATGACGCCGTTCACATGGGCTTATGTTGTTTTCACGAACGTCTTGATTGTCGGGCAGGAAGTTGCGCTGTGGCTAAGTTATCATGCCGGGCAACTTGTTCCGGTGATAAATGCAGACGCCTTATCACCGGCGGTTTATCATTTTCAGGCGGTACCGCAGGCGTGGAGCCTGTCGCTGGAATTGATGTTCTACATGCTGGCACCATTGCTGAACCGGCGCAGCAATTTTGTACTGCTGCTGATCGTGATCGGCGCGAACCTGCTGCGCTTCATCGTCTGGCAAAATGGTTTTCATTCGTCAGGCTGGACCTACAGGTTTTTCCCGTTCGAGATCGGCCTCTTCGTTGCAGGCATGCTAAGCTACCGGCTTTATGCGTATTTGAAAGAGCGTGGCTTTATCACATGGCAAAACAGCATTGCAGTCACACTGGCATTCTGGGCTCTGGCGCTTATCTACGGCTCTCTCGATACGGATACGACATATAAATTTATCGCCTTTGCGGTGATCGCGATGTTGCTGCCGTTCCTGTTTTCTTTTTCAACGCATTTCAAAACAGACAGGTGGATCGGCGAGATGTCTTATCCTGTTTACCTGATCCATATCGTTGTGATGATGCTGGTGCAGGCTTTCATTCAAGGGTTCGGATTGTCTTTTTCGACGAACGCCTATTCATGGCTTATCGTTATGATCACGATCGGGCTTTCGGTCGCGTATGTGTATTTGATCGATGTGCCGCTGGAACGCTGGCGGCAGCGACGCGTGCGCAGCGCCTGAATTTCAGCTTTGTGCGGTACTGACGAAAGCCCTGAACTCGTCGAGAGATTCAAAGCGGATCGTTGACTGCTCTGTATCGATTTCCAGCGAGCCGTCGTCATACATGCGGTAGCTGCGCCCGGCGAATGTGCCTTCGCGTGCGAGCGCGGCGGAGGGCTGCTGGTCCTCGTCCTGCGAATGATCTTGCTCAAGATATTCGTCGACGGTCGGTGCGCGGCGCTGTTCATCGCCCATCACGGGTGCGGGTTCTGCCTCGGCAAAAACCTGCTGCGGCTCTTCAGCAGACGGAACAGGCTCACGCAATTTCGAGGCGAAAAAGCGGTTGAAGTCGACGTCATTTTCGCTCTCGGCCGTCTGTTGCGCTGGCGACGTGCTTGGAACGTCTGCCGGCATTTTCCATTCCGGCTGGCGGGCAGGCGTCGGCACGCTGATGGATAAAGGTTGTTCTTCAGCCTCAGCCATTTCGAGCGCATCGGAAATCTTGATCGATGCCGGAGGCCTTTTGATTTCGATAAGCTGTTCAAGCTGGCGCATGATCAGCGCGAGTGCCGAAATGACCGTGCCGACAAAAAGCGGCGGCGCAATCAGGATCAGCCGCGCATAAAACGCTTCCAGCGAACCCATGTTTTCGGTGGGCGCAAAAAACGATGCAACGATACCGGCAAGCACAAATAAAAATGCGACGACGAGATAGATTCGGCTCATCGTCGCAGAATGCTGTTTTCGTTAAAGAAAGTCTATCCCGTGGTTCGAAAACCCGTTGATAGACCTGATTGTTATTTTGCCGAATGCCGTGTCTGGCCTGTGTAATAAAAAGCCATGGTGCTGGCGATCGCCAGAAGGCCGATCAAAAGTTGCAGGCCGATGGCTTCCCATGTCGGGTTGAGGCCGAGATCGTAGAAGAAGGCCGGAACCGGTGCATCGTTATAGGAGACGATTGCCTGTTCCTGCAGTTCCTGAATGCCGGTGCCGATAAATTTCAGGCCCATGGCGAACAGGAAAGCCGAGGTCGCGACGAACAGCGGGCGCAGCGGCAGGCGCATCGCCAGCCATTGCATTGATACGAACAGGCCGACCAGCACGACGCTGGCGACAAGCAGACCCGCGATCAGGCCGAAGCTCCAGC
>JAZKID010000094.1:7274-11964 GCA_040385045.1 Pseudomonadota bacterium
GTTTCGGCGCCTTCACGGAACACGGCGAAAAAGGCAATCGCCGCGATCGGGAACCACGTGTGTGTTTCAAGGGCATGCTGCGCGGAACGTTCCAGCTCGGCTTTCCATGCGCGCGGGTTCTGGCGCAGGAACATCCAGCCGCTGACATAAATCATCAGCGCGGCCGCAACGAACATGACGACCGCTTCAAACTGGTCACTGTGCCCGCCGTTGAAGAAGATCATGAAAACAGCCGCCGCAAAAAGGCTGGCAACGACAGCTGCAGCAGCGCCGCTGTAGAGATATTTCACATAGCTTGCCGCGTTCATCTTGATCAGGAAAGCAGCCAGCGCTGCGATCACGAGAATGGACTCAAGGCCCTCGCGCAGAAGAATTGTTCCCGATTGAAATGCAACAGATACGGTGTCCATGCCTTAACTCCTCAAAATATGTCGTATAAGGCAGGTATGCGCTGAGAATAATTCTAAAATCAATGCTGCAAAACAGTTTTTTTATTAGTTTAGAATGGCTCTAATCTTTGCAGGTTTTTGTTTGATTTTATAATACTTCCAAAACTGGGAATAATTTTTTGTTTTGAACCATCTTCCATGTGGAGCGTTATAGGTCTGATCTAATCTTGAAAGGATTATCTATGACAAAAATTCGTCTTTTTGCTTTTGCAGCTTTTATGGGGCTCGGCTTCATACTGAGCGGTGCGGTGCAGCCTGCAAACGCTATGAACCACAATATTGGTGGTTACACGCATTCCAATGAAAAAATGAACGATACTGTGAAAGTGTATCATCGCCGCTGGCATGACAGTGGCTGGGGCTACGGTCGTGATCGTGGCTATGGCCGTCCGGTCTGGTCCGGTCGCCGCAATTGCTGGCAGAACCGCCGCGTCTGGAATCAATGGCGTCATGGCTATGTCTGGAAGAAAGTGAATGTCTGCCGCCGCTGGTAGATGATTTAAAAATATTATGAAAAGGGACGCCTTGGCGTCCCTTTTTTTATTCCTCTTTTAGTATTCGGGGTATAAATTCCCGCCACGGCTGGTTCCAGCCGCATTCACCCCCGAAAGGAATTTTTCTTATGAAGAAGTTGCTGCAAATCCTGCCAGTGCTCGCGTTGTTCGCTGTTCTGTTCGCTTCCGCCCAGCCTGCCGCTGCACATGGCCGCCAT
Source organism: Pseudomonadota bacterium (assembly GCA_040385045.1). GTDB lineage: Bacteria > Pseudomonadota > Alphaproteobacteria > Rhizobiales > UBA4765 > JAZKID01. Next base: position 8,436 of record JAZKID010000094.1, read on the forward strand.
CATCACTGGATGGGCCATCACCACATGATGATGAAACACCCGGGCGTGATGCGCATGCATCATTGTCATTGGATGAACAAACATGTGTACAGCAAGCGCTGGCATTCATGGTCCTGGAAACAGGTTCGCGTCTGCACGAACTAATTTCCAAAAGCTTATGAAAAAGGGGCCGCAAGGCCCCTTTTTTGTTTCGGATTTTTTAAAACTTACTCGGCTGCGTCTTTGGCTTCCGCCGGTGCGGATCTGTCCTGCTGCTCTTCAGTGATGCGGGCCGCCTTGCCGCGCAGTTCGCGCAGATAATAAAGTTTCGCACGGCGCACTTCACCACGGCGCACGACGTTGATGCTATCGATCATCGGCGAATAAATCGGGAAAACGCGTTCCACGCCTTCGCCGTAAGAAATCTTGCGGACCGTGAAATTCTCATGCAAGCCCTTGCCGGCGCGCGCAATGCAGACGCCTTCATAGGACTGAACGCGGGTGCGCTCGCCTTCGACAACCTTCACTTTAACCTGAAGTGTGTCGCCCGGCTTGAAATCGGGAATTTTACGGATTTTGGTAAGCCGTTCTGTTTCTTCGGCTTCCAATTGTTGAATGATATTCATGACTTAACTCCGTGCGGGGCTATTCAGCCTGCCGCTGAAACCTGAATTTGAGTGCTTCCTATAACCGAAGGCGGGTGGTTTGTCACGCCTTTTCAAGCAGATCGGGTCTCAGGCGCTTCGTCGTTTCAAGCGCATCCGCCTGCCGCCATCTGGCAATTTCGGCATGATTGCCGGATTGCAGGACATCAGGGATCGGCTGGCCCTCAAAATCCGCAGGCCTCGTAAACTGCGCATATTCGAGAAGGCCATTTTCGAAGCTTTCATCCGTGCCGGAGGCTTCCTTGCCCATCACGCCGGGGATCAGGCGCAGGCAGGCCTCGAGAACAACCAGCGCCGCCGTCTCGCCACCCGACAGGACATAATCGCCGATCGAAACCGGGATGAGGCCCCGCGCGGCGATGATCCGCTCATCGATCCCTTCGAAGCGCGGACAGAAAATTACCAGCCCCTCGCCCGCCGACCATGTGCGGATTTGCGATTGTTGCAAAGGTTTCGCGCGCGGTGTCATGATCAGGCGCGGACGATTGTCGTTTGGAATGCTGTCGAGCGCGGCCGCCGCAACATCAGCGCGAATGACCATGCCAGGCCCGCCGCCGGCCGGCGTATCGTCGACCGCGCGATGTTTACCGGAACCGAAATTGCGCAATTGGACGGTATTCAGCGACCAGAGCTTGTCTTTGGCTTTTCCGGCGAGTGAATGTCCCGACGACCCGGGAAACATTTCCGGGTAGAGCGTGATAACGTCAGCGCGCCACATTACGCCCCCTCGTCTTCATCTTCTTCATTGTTCTGCAGCACATCGTCGCTGACGAAAATTTTGCCGGCCTTGAAATCGATCTGCGGAACGAAAGCGTCGGTGAACGCAACCATCAGCGTATTCTTGTCCGTGCCGATTTCGAGAATGTCGCCCGCGCCAAAATTGTGGACGGACTTCACTTCGCCCAGACTTGCACCGCTAAGCGCGATGGCGTGAAGACCGATCAAATCGACATGATAATAATCGCCCTCGTCCGGTTCGGGCAAACGGTCGCGGGGTACGCTGAGCGTCTGGTGCGTGAGGGCTTTTGCTTCATCACGATCGCTCACCTCTTCGAAAATGGCGACGATCTGCTGGCCCTTCTGCGCTTTAGTTTCAAGCACATGAAGTGCGCGTCCGTCTTCGAGCAATAGCGGGTTATAATCTTTTAATGAGAGCGGTTCTTCCAGTGCGGTGTTGATGTGCACCGCGCCTTTCACGCCATGCGGCGCACCGATGGTGCCGAGTACGACCATAGTCTCCGGCACCATCGGCATGTTGAATTACGACGCGGCTTCTTCAGCAGCAGGTGCCGCTTCAGGTGCAGCCGCTTCCGCTTCAGGAGCAGGCGCAGCGGCAGCTTTTCTGGCTTCCACGGCAGCAGCAGCGGATGCAGTTGCTTCTTCAGCCAGACGGGCGCGGTCTTTTTTCGGAACACCCTTTTGCGGATTATTGCGTTTTTCGCGTTTCATCACGCCCGCTTCATCGAGAAAGCGCAGAACGCGGTCCGAAGGCTGCGCGCCTTTGGCAAGCCATTCTTTCGCTTTTTCGAGATCGATGACGACGCGCTGTGCGTCTTTCGGCAGCATCGGGTTGTAGGTGCCGAGGCGTTCGATGTAGCGGCCGTCGCGCGGCGCGCGGGCATCAGCCACAACGATGCGGTAGAAGGGACGTTTCTTTGCGCCTGCGCGCGTCATGCGGATTTTCAGTGACATAGTAGTGCTCCTTAAAAGTTTCAGTTCGAGTTGTTATTTTCCGTCTTTCTTCGGCAGGCCGGGGAAACCCGGAAGCCCGCCAAAATTCTTCATTGCGCCCAATCCGGACAAATTGCCCGGAAGCTTCGGCATCATTCCGCCCGGAGGCGTAAAGCCTTTGGGCAGACCTTGAATCGGCAAGTCTGGCATTTGCGGCATCTGGTTCTGCATCGCCGCAATCTCTTCAGGCGATGGCGCGCCGCCGCCAATGCCGAACATGTTGCCGAAGGCGCCAGCAAGGCCGCCGCGTTTTTTGCCGCCCATCGCTTTCATCATGTCGGCCATGCCGCGATGCATCTTGAGCAGCTTGTTGATCTCTTCGAGCGACGTGCCGGAACCGGCCGCAATGCGTTTCTTGCGCGAGAAATTGAGAATTTTATGCGGCTTTTCTTTTTCCGCTCTTGTCATGGACGAAATCACGGCTATCTGGCGTTTCAGCATGCTGTCGTCGAGCTGCGACGAATTGATCTTGTCTTTCATTTTCGCAACGCCCGGCAACATGCCGAGCACGCCGGAAATACCTCCGATCTTCATCATCTGCTGTAATTGCGATGACAGATCATCGAGCGTGAACTCGCCCTTCTGCATGCGCTTGGCGATTTGCTCGGCCTTGTCGCGGTCGATGCTTTCAGCGGCTTTCTCGACCAGCGAGACGATGTCGCCCATGCCGAGAATGCGCGTCGCGATGCGGTCGGGATGAAACTCTTCCAGCGCATCCATTTTCTCGCCGGTGCCGAGCAGCTTGATCGGCTTGCCCGTCACGGCGCGCATCGAAAGTGCCGCGCCGCCGCGTGCGTCACCATCAGCGCGCGTGAGCACAATGCCGGTGAGGCCGGTGCGATCGTTAAATGCTTTCGCCGTGTTCACCGCGTCCTGACCCGTCAGACTGTCAGCGACAAGAAGAATTTCATGCGGTGTCGCGATATTTTTAATGCTCGCTGCTTCCGCCATCATCTCGTCGTCGAGCGTGGTGCGGCCCGCCGTATCGAGGATCACGACGTCGAAACCGCCAAGCTTGGCGTCTTTCAAGGCGCGTCTGGCAATCTGTTTCGGCGTTTCGCCGGCGACGATCGGGAGCGTGGCGATGAAATTTTGTTCACCAAGGAAACGCAGCTGTTCCTGTGCAGCGGGGCGGCGCGTATCGAGCGACGCCA
>JAZKID010000094.1:11974-13918 GCA_040385045.1 Pseudomonadota bacterium
TCAAAACTTTTTTGCGTTGCTTCTCCTGCAGACGCTTGGCGATTTTTGCCGAGGTGGTGGTTTTACCCGAACCCTGCAAGCCGACCATCATGATCGCGACAGGGGCCGGTGCGTTGAGATCGATGACTTCGGCGGTTGCGCCAAGTGTTGTGGCCAATTCATCGTGAACGATTTTCACGACCATCTGACCTGGCGTGACGGATTTCAGAACTTCCGTGCCGATGGCTTTCATGCGTACACGTTCGACGAAATCCTTGACGACATCCAGCGACACGTCGGCCTCGAGCAAGGCACGGCGAACCTCGCGCATCGCTTCGGAGACATCAGCCTCCGAAAGCGCGCCGCGGCCGCGGAGCTTGTCGAGCACGCCACTGAGGCGCTGGGTCAGGTTGTCGAACATCTTTTCCTTCGTTTGTTCTGCGCATCGTTCTTGCCCGAAAAGCCTGGTCAACTTTTCAGAATGATGCTGTCCGCCTCTCTCTTACGCATCGTTTTATCCAAAAAGTCTGGTCAACTTTTTGGAACGATGCCCAAAACAAAGCACAAGAGCGCCCGAGGGCGCATTGCGCTGTCGGACGGTGACCTCCAGCCTCAAAGGACTGGTCGGTTGCTCAAGCACAAAGGCAAGGCAGATGAGGTGGAATTAGGCCAATAGACCTAAAAAGTCAATTGGCTCAGATTCTTAGAAGCTGGTGCGGCTTTTGGAGGCCAGCGGGCCGAAATCGACGCGGTAGCTCTGTGGCTTTGGCACATAGAACGGGTCGGGTTGCCAGTCTGAAAAACGACCGGCGAAAGTATTGGTCACTGACTGGAAGCGGGCATCGCTGTCCGGAACGCTGGCGCGGTATTCATAAGGAGATACGCTTGTTCCTGCCGACAGGTAGCGCGGTGTGATTGTGACAACGGTTCTATCGCGAGCTTCCGCGGCTGTGCCTGAGAGAAGTGAAGCAGTAAAAACTGCACCTAAAAGAAGAGCGCGCATGAAAACCTCCAAAGTCATATTCCGGTAACCCTAAACCAGATTGGTTAACGATTTTACGACGTCACCTCAGGGTTGAAGTCAAGCCTATACCGATTCCTGACCGTTAAAAATGCTTGCCTCTCCTATAAAATCCTTCAAAACAACATAAGTTCAGTTTTCATGCTGAAAATATTTGCAAAAATAAGCAACGCGAAAGCTGTTGTGATGGAACGAAAAAAGGTTTGAAAATGGCTTATAATGTTGCGGTTGTTGGTGCGACGGGCAATGTCGGGCGTGAAATGCTGAACGTCCTCGCCGAGCGCGGCTTTCCGGTTGGAGAAGTGACGGCGCTCGCCTCGCGCAGCAGTCAGGGGCTGGACATCACATTCGGCGATAAAAACCTGAAAGTGAAAAATCTCGAACATTTCGATTTTTCGAATGTCGATATCTGCCTGATGTCGGCTGGCTCCGCCATTTCAAAGGAATGGTCGCCGAAGATTGCCGCGCAAGGCTGCGTCGTCATCGACAATTCCAGCCAGTGGCGGATGGACCCCGACGTGCCGCTGGTGGTGCCGGAAGTGAACCCTGACGCCGTGCTCGGCTGGAAGAAAAAAGGCATTATCGCCAATCCGAACTGCTCGACCATCCAGCTTGTCGTGGTGTTAAAGCCGCTGCACGATTTTGCGAAGATCAGGCGTGTTGTTGTCGCCACCTATCAATCGGTGTCGGGCGCTGGAAAAGATGCGATGGACGAGTTGTTCAACCAGACGCGCGCCATTTTCGTCGGCGACGGCATCACACCGGAATATTTTACCAAGCAGATCGCTTTCAACGTTATCCCGCATATCGATACGTTCATGGATGATGGCGGAACAAAAGAAGAGTGGAAGATGATGGTCGAGACCAAAAAAATTCTCGACCCGAAAATCATGCTGACGGCCACGTGTGTCCGCGTGCCGGTGTTCGTCGGTCATTCGGAAGCG
>JAZKID010000095.1:0-13169 GCA_040385045.1 Pseudomonadota bacterium
TCAGGACGCGCGGCGTGATCTGCCATGACAGACCCCATTGGTCCTTGCACCAGCCGCACTGGCTTTCTGCGCCGCCATTACCGACGATCGCGTTCCAGTAACGATCGGTCTCGGCCTGATCCTCGGTGGCGATCTGGAAAGAAAACGCCTCGCTGTGCTTGAAAATGTCTCCGCCGTTCAGGCCGATGCACGGCACGCCGCACACTGTGAATTCGACTGTCAAAACATCGCCCGCCTTGCCGCCCGGAAAGTCCGACGGTGCCTTGTGCACGGCCGTCACTTCACTATCGGGAAAAGTCTTGGCATAAAAGTTGGCGGCCTCTTCAGCATTATGATTGTACCAGAGGCAAATCGTGTTCTTTTTCATTGTAAATCTCCTTTTTTGGTTTGTTGGAGCCACGAATCTTGCAGACCTCTTAAAGACTAGCCCTTCAATTGGTCAAATGGACCATCAATTAATCGGCAAAATTTAAGAGCCGAGCCAGCTCAAGCTGCCAGACAAGTCGGACCCCATCAACTCACCTTCATTCTAAAGTGGTGCCAGGGGCAGCCTTCCTATCAAGATAAGTATTTGATAATAAACAAGATTATTTATTGGCAACAGCCATACTAACAAGAATATCAATATTATTGTCAGTAATTAAGAAAAATTAATACTTGTATAGCAGCAAAACTATCCCGCTCCCAGCGAAGCGAGAATACTGATTTTTAATTATATTTATTATATATTTTAAGGATGAGATTATTTTTTATCCTCGCTGTCTGTGGGCTTGTCGTCGGGCTTTTCACGAGCGCCGCTTTCGCGGTGACACAGTCCGTTACGGCGAATATCGCTTTTGATACGGCGCTGACACTCACCAAAAATGCCGATATCAACTTTGGCAGGGTCAAGGCAGCGACTGCCGACACATATACGATCAATACGGCCGGCACGGTCACAGCTGCTGGTTCAGGTCAATATCTTGGCGGCACAACAGCGGCTGGAAACATTACCATTGCCGGGTCAACGACGCAGACGATCAATGTTTCGGTTGGAAATTATACTGCAAACGGCGGCGTTACGCCGCAAAGCGCAACCTGTGCCTACAATGGCGGTGGCGCTGCGGCGTGCTCTCTGACGGGCGTTGCTGCCCCGGGCGCCGGCAAAACACTCTTGCTGGGCGTTCAGGCAGTGGTCGATGGGTCGCAGGCAGCAGGCACAACGGCAGCACCAACGTTTGATGTGACGGTTGTCTATAATTAGACACTGAAAATCGCAACCACCTCAATTCCCTAATATTATTGCTGTGTATAGTCTTCAGGCGTGATCAGGCATACAGTATCTACAGATGCTATCATCCGATGAATGAGCGCCTTCATCTCTATAAAAATAATACAGATCAGCGTTATCGCTTTTATTTTTTGCAACTGGTTTTTATCCGCAGCCTTTTGTGCTGAAAGCATCACCATAACCGAAGTCCAGCAATTTCGGTTTGCGACACTTGCAAAGCCTGGATCGGGCTCTCAGACACTGACTGTCCCGCGGGACGGCAGCGCACCAACAGGGACAGGAGCCATCCTTTACGGCACGTCATCGCGTGGCCAATATAATATCAAGCGAACCGGCTCCGGATCATCAACAACCTGCACGATCGATATCCAGAACATCTCCAGCGGCAATGCCAATCTGACGATCGGCAGTTTTCTCGGCAATTATAACGGCTCAAACATCAATTCCTTCCCTGCCTCGGGTCTGGCAAGACCTTCCAACGGCACGGGCACGACCTTGTATCTGGGGGCTACCGCGACTTATAACAGCTCAATCCCCAAAGGGACTTATACGCCGTCTTTTGACATCGCCGTTACATTGCAATGAGGAACCAAGATCTATGAAAAAATATGCCTGGCTCCTGATTGCATGCTTTCTTTTTTCCAATACCGCAGCCTTTGCAGGCAATGCAGAAATCATGATGATGCCGACTCGCGTCGTGATGGACGCACAGGCCCGTTATTCGACAGTTCAGCTTAAAAATATTGGAAAGGCGACAGGGAATTTTTCGGTCAATCTCGTTGACATGGAAATGACGGAATCGGGAACGATTGTCCCTCTTGCGCCAAACAGGACGGATCCGTACTCAGCCATTCCTTATCTGCATATCTCACCGCGCAGTATCACGCTCAAACCCGGCGAGTCGCAAGTTGTCCGCCTTGTTTTGCGCAAACCGGAAGCGCTGCAGACCGGCGAATACCGTTCTCACCTCAGAGTAAAAATCGAAAACGATAATGTCGAGGAATCCGAGAATGCGGCTAATGTGGAGAAAAAGAAAGGCATCACGGTAAAAACAAATCTGGTGATCTACGTGCCGGTTATTTTTCGGCATGGAGAAACACAGTTTGCGGCGCAGATTGCAGACCCCCGGCTTGTCTACGACAAGGAAGGCAGAGTTAGTCTAAATCTATATCTATTGCGCGAAGGAAATCGCTCTGTGCTCGGCGATTTTTCCATCATCTATAAGGAAGCTGGAGGAAAAAGCCGCCTTCTGCAATTCTATCCCGGAATTGCCATTTATCGCCCTACGAATCGTCGTCTTGTGTCTATCCCGATTGATCTTCCAAAAAACACGCGACTTGGTGACGGCACGCTGGAAATTAGATATAGCGCGCAGGAGAGCGAGGGCGGAAAAATATTGGCTACAAAAGCAATAAATACAATAAAATAAGCAATATTAAGGCCTTTTACTTAGTCAGGGCTTAACCATTTTATACATATAATTAACGATAAAAAGTAAGCCCCAGTTAACGCTTTGATCAGCACGAAATGTGCATCTACGCTCCTTTTAGCTGGACTGTTCATCAGTGCTCCGGCTGCGTATGCGTCTAACTATGCGGCTCCTCAATCGCGGGCTGCTGAGCTTTATTTTGCGCCGGTCAATCTTCGTACGCTGACGATTTTTAAAAACGAGACGGCTTCCGGCACGCTTAATATCTATCAGCATATCGGTTCAATTCTAATTCCAGTCGGCGCCCTAGCCAAAAGTCTGAATACAGACTTTAAAATAGATTCGGAAAATTCGATCGGTCAAGGAAGGCTTGCCGACGGGCACGTCGTCACACTGATACCAAACAAAAACACGCTCTTGGTCGACGGCGTTGAAAGAAAATTGAAAGAAAATTTAATTTTCTTACATGACGGGGATATTTTCGTCGACAAAACAGTCGCGGAAGAAATTTTTGGCGTTCCCCTCAGTATAAATCGCAGCCTCGGTACAATCCATGTCGCGCTACCTGCCAATATGATTGCCGGCCCTCTACCCCTTGCGTCAAACATAAATTCACCTCAAGCAGAAAAATCCGAAGATTTGCAGCCGCTCATTTTACAACTCGTCATCAATGGCAAGGCGCTCGATGATGTCATCGAAGGCGAGCAGAAAGGAAATAAAGTTTATTTCCCTCTGGCACAATTTGCTTCGACGCTGGAATTTCCCATTACCGTCGACGCGGCAGCGGTATCCGCAAAAGGCTGGTTCATCAAGGAAGACAATAAATTCTCTCTCAACGGAAGTAAGGTCAATGTAAAAGGCACTGCCGAAACTGTTTCATCTGATGCCGTTTTTGTCGCCAACCAAACTTTATTTATCGATAGCGATCTGCTGCAGCGCTGGTTTCAACTGACGTTTTCAATAGATCACAGCAATATGATTTTAAATATCACGAGCAAGGAACCCTTGCCGTTTGAAGAAAAGTTAAAACGTCAGGAAGCGCACCAGAATTTGAAAAAAAGCAGTCAGCTGAAACAGGAGACGGCATACAAAACCATCGACTATCCTTATACTGCGGCAAGCTGGCCTTTTGTCGATCTGACCTTCGGCCCGTCTTATGCCACAAAAGATCGCGAATCTCATGCCAGTTTTTCTGTGCTTGCATCAGGCGACCTCGGCTATATGACCTCGCATTTTTATGCTGCTGGCGATTTAAGCCATGATGCATTGTCTGATCTCAGATTAAGTCTTGGACGGGACAGTCCTTCCGGCAATTTGCTTGGACCGGCGAAAGCGACATCGTTTCTGATGGGCGACATTGACTCTGCGAGTCTGCCGCTCGTTGCTCAATCGAGTTTGGGGCGAGGATTTACGATGACAAATCGGGCGCTGGATCGTGCCGACACATTCGATTCGACCAGTTTCACCGGCGACGCCAAACCTGGGTGGGATATCGAGCTTTACAGGAATGGCACCCTGATCGATTTTCAAACTGTCGGCAGCAATGGACGTTACGAATTTCGTAACGTGCCTATTTTGTTCGGCAATAATACCTTCCGCTTAATGTTGACGGGTCCGGAAGGCCAGATCGAAGAAATTGTAAAGAACATTAATGCAGCTAGCGCTTTGCTGGAAGAGGGCGAAAAGACGTATAATTTTTCCGTCGACGAAAAATCGGAATCCCTTTTTGATATATCGGACGATTACGCCAGCCATCCTTATGGCCTGCGCGGCGTCGGTGAAGTTGAGTATGGGATTACGCGCTATATAACAGCTGCTGCGGGCGCCGCGCATACGGTCATTCAGGATGGTGAACATAATTATGCAACAGCGGGATTGCGTGGGTCAATCCTCGGCACACTTGCCAGTGTCGACACAGCCTATGATGAAACAAATAATGGTACCAGCACACGACTTGCGATGTTCGCGAATTATTTCGACACCGATTTACGTTTTCAGCAAAGTTTTGCAAATGGATTTGTCAGCGAAGTTGAGGATTTCGTCAACCCAACTGTCCTTGCAACAGAAATCGGCGCAAACCGCCAGTTCGATTTGCCTGGAATAGGCGATGTTTATGCAGACGCTTCTTATACCTACAGAGAACGCGAATCCGATTTGAGAGAGAATTTATGGCGGCAGCGCTTCACCAAATCTCTTTATGGCATGAGTTTCACGAACGCTCTTACATATAAATATGACAGTCTCGATTATGAAGAATTGTCGGGAGACTTCTCAATTCATGGGTTTTATGGCCGCGTACTCCTATCAGCTTTTCTCGACTACAACATCACGCCTGAAGTCGAAATTCAGCGGCTAAAGCTTTCCGGCAATTATCCGATTAAAACGAATGTGCGCGGCACGACGACGCTTTACAAGGAGCTGGCAAATGATCAGCGCCTGATCCTCGAAGATATCGTGACCTTTGATGTTAAAGGCTACAAGCTTTCGCTTATAGGGCGCATGGACGATAATAATGATTATTTCGCCGGCGTAGGTTTCAATACGGCTTTCGGCTACATCCCCCAGAGCAAATCCTGGCTTATGTCCGGTAAAAGCCTGGCTGAAACCGGCACAATCGGCATTCGGCCTTATCTTGATCGTAATTACAATCGCACGCGCGATCCAAATGAAGAAATTCTCAACGACATTATTTTTAACGTCGGCAGCTATCATGAAAAGGCGAGCGGTGATCTCGCTTTGGCAACGGGACTTCCCGTCAACATCCCTGTCAGCGTTAAACTCGATCAGAATGACAAGGACAGCCCTTTTTTGACAGCAAGCGCCGAAGAATATCGTGTCGTTCCACGCCCAGGCACGCCATTGCTCATCGATTATCCTCTGTTTGAAACAAGCGAAATAGAAGGCACTGTTCACACCCCCGACAATATACGGATGTCAGGTTTTGAAGTTGAGCTTGTAAATGGCAAAGGTGAGGTTGTTAAAACCGCAAATGTAAAATTTGACGGCTATTATCAAATTCAGGGCGTGATGCCGGACGCCTACACGGTCCGCGTGAAAAAAGAAATACTTGTGACACGCAACTTGAAAGAAAAAGACGTTGAAAACAAAATCGTCGTAAAATCCGCCGACTTTTTCACGCATGATATTGATTTAGTTCATTTATAATTTCTTATTTAAATAACAGCGGTGCCGATAAAAAGTTATTTATTCTAAAAGCAATGTATTACAACCGCTGCGCGCACGAGAAACAATACCTGCAAAAGAAGCAATTCGAAGTCGATGGCGAAACTATCACGTTCAACATTTTGAAATATACGCAACAGAAAAGCAGCTGCAGGCGATGTTCGGCTGGCGCGATTACATGATGCCTGCGCTTTACACGCAAAAAGCAAACAGAAAAAAACTGGCAATAGATGGAAGTCGAACCCTTCGGCTTGGCGATAAAGCAGGGTGAAAACAGAACAAAAAGGTCCCACTTTCGGGTCCCATTTTATCTCGGTGGGACCTTTTCGACAAAAAAACTAATAAAATCAATGCCATTTTTTGGCAATGGTGCCCGGGGGCGGAATCGAACCACCGACACGGCGATTTTCAATCGCCTGCTCTACCCCTGAGCTACCCGGGCTGTTGGAAGGGGATAACGGCTGCGAACACAGCCACCAGACTGCTTAATCGCTCAGAGGTGCGCTGTCCAGTTCTTCACGCTTCGTCTTCAGGCGTTTCTTCGGCCACGCCTTCCTGTGTCGGGATCGCATAGCGCCCGCTGAACCAGCGGTTGAGATCGACATCGGCACAACGTTTCGAGCAGAAAGGCTTGTATTCCTGTACGGCGAGCTTGCCGCAGATCGGGCAGGCCTTGCCGCTGTCAGGCATGTCAGGCGCGGGCCTTCAGCGTCAGCCAGCCGGTGCGGACAGGATAGCCCTCGCCTTCCAGAAGGTTGAGCGTTTCATAAAGCGGCAGACCGACAACGTTCGAATAAGAACCGACAATTTTCACGACGAAAGCACCGGCGAGACCCTGAATGGCATAGCCGCCCGCCTTGCCGCGCCACTCGCCGCTGGCGAGATAGCTTTCCATATCATCCGTCGACAGACGCTTGAAACGCACGCGCGTTTCGACGAGGCGCTGGCGCAGCTGCCCCTTTTTATTGATGAGGCAGACGCTGGTGAACACGCGGTGCGCGCGCCCCGAAAGCAGGCGCAGGCACGCGATCGCCTGATCGGTCAATTCGACTTTCGGCAGAATGCGTTTGCCGACAGCAACCACCGTATCGGCGGAGAGAACGAGAAAATCATCGTCGCCCTTCATCATCGTGCGCGTTGTCGTGTGAACGGCTTTCGCTTTCGCCTTGGCAAGGCGCGCGGCCAATGTGCGCGGCCATTCGCCGCGCTCGGGCGTCTCGTCAAGCTCGGCGGCACGGATCGTTTCCGGAATAATGCCGGCCTGCTCCAGCAGCGCGAGGCGGCGCGGCGACGAGGACGCGAGAATGAGTTGCGGACGTGTCGACATTATTTAAATCTGAAAGTAATGCGGCCCTTGGTGAGATCGTAAGGTGTCATTTCGACCATCACCTTGTCGCCCGCCAGCACGCGGATGCGGTTCTTGCGCATCTTGCCCGCCGTGTGCGCGATAATCTCGTGTTCATTTTCCAGCTTCACGCGAAACATCGCATTGGGAAGCAGTTCGGTGACAACACCCGGAAATTCCAGCAGTTCTTCTTTGGCCATTCGTCTCTTCAGTTCTTGTTGTGTGGCTTAACTGTCTAGCGCATCTTCCGCGTTTTGTGAACAGAATCCGCGTCAGGCCAGATTGTGCTGGGGACAGCTGCAAACGCCCCCGTCGCCGAGGTCGCTCATCGCGGCTTCGAGACATTCGACATCGAAGTGAATTTCAGCGTTGCCTGCGAAAATCATCTGTAAAGTACCGGCCGGTGCGTCACCCGTTTGAAAGTGAATGGCCAGCAATTGCAGGTCGTCATCGCTACCGGGTGAAAACCCTGTCGAGCGGACAGCCTGCACGGCTTCAAAATGCATGCCGACGGAGCGCTGGTGAGTTTCGTGCCCATCCTCGCGCGCATAACGCTGCGCGACGAAAGCAAAGCGCTGCTCGTTCGGCAGATAGGCCATGTCGGAGGCTTTCAAATGCGCGTCTTGCACATAGGCTGACATGACGGCGAGATCGGCCTCATCGAAAGCGATGAGTTTTTTCAAGGTCATGACGTGAGCCTTTCGATATCGGCGCCGCAGGCGGAGAGTTTCTGCTCCAGCCGCTCGAACCCGCGGTCGAGATGATAGATGCGGTTGATGATCGTTTCACCTTCCGCGACCAGCGCCGCAATGACAAGCGAGACGGAGGCACGCAGATCTGTTGCCATCACCGGCGCACCTTTCAGCCTGTCGACGCCCGTGACAATCGCCGTATCGCCCTTGATGTTGATCTGCGCACCGAAACGGTTCAGTTCGGCGACGTGCATGAAGCGGTTTTCGAAAATCGTTTCGCGCACGCGTGAAACGCCGTTCGCACGAGTCATCAGCGCCATGAACTGTGCCTGGCAATCCGTCGGAAAGCCGGGGAACGGGTCTGTGGTGATATCGACAGGCTTCAGGCGCTCGCCGCTGGCGATGATGCGGATGCCGTTGTCGACATCTTCCACTTTTACGCCCGCCTGTTCCAGCGCATCGAGCGCTTTTGCCAACAGATCGCGGCGCGTGTTTTCGAGAATTACATCGCCGCCCGTCATCGCGACGGCATAAGCGTAAGTGCCGGTCTCGATCCGGTCCGGCAGCACTGTATGGCGCGTGCCTCTCAGGCGCTCGACACCCGTGATGCGCAAGGTCGACGTCCCGATGCCTTCAATCTTCGCGCCCATCTTAACGAGACAGTCGGCAAGATCGCCGACTTCCGGTTCGCGCGCGGCGTTTTCGATAATCGTTTCGCCTTTCGCGAGCGTGGCCGCCATCATCAGCACATGCGTGGCGCCGACACTGACTTTCGGGAACGTCACGCGCGTGCCGACAAGACCGTTCGGCGCTTTCGCGATCGCGTAACCGTTTTCGATTTCGATTTCGGCGCCGAGTTTTTCGAGCGACATCAAAAACAGATCAACCGGCCGCGTGCCGATTGCGCAGCCGCCGGGCAGCGATACTTTCGCCTGCCCGCACCTTGCCAGCAATGGTCCGATCACCCAGAAGCTCGCGCGCATTTTGGAGACGAGATCGTAAGGCGCGGTGGTGTCGACAATTTCCGGCACGCTCAGCGTCAGCGTTTCGCCGTCGAAACCTTTCGAGCCGGCTTTCTTGCCGCTCACCGTCATTGTCACACCGTGGTTGCCTAAAATGCGCATCAGCTGTGCAACGTCGGCAAGGCGGGGCAGGTTATCGAGGATCAGCGGCTCGTCCGTCAGAAGGCTGGCGATCATCAGCGGCAAGGCCGCGTTCTTCGCACCGGAAATCGGGATGCGGCCGTTGAGCTTCCGGCCGCCGGTGATGCGAATACGGTCCATCAGGCGTCTTCTTCCGCTGCAGCATCGCGCGCGCGTGTTGCTGCTTTTCGGCGCGCGAGATTGGCGCGCAAAGCTTGCGCCAGACGCTTTTCCTTGGCGCTGTCGCCTTTCGCACCGGAGACTTTATGAGGGTTGGACATGTCCATGCCTAAAGCCGTTTTCATCTGCCAAAGCAAGCAAATTCAACGTTTTATCTTAATGACGCGCGGCCGTATTTAAGTTTCGTGCGCTGCTTGCGCAGATAAGCGCGCTGTGGCAATTCTTTCATGGCTTTTTAGCTGCCGTAGCACAGTGGTAGTGCACCCCCTTGGTAAGGGGGAGGTCATGAGTTCAATCCTCATCGGCAGCACCATCAAAACCGTATAAAAATTCACACTGGTGTGTGAATTTTAGGTTTTGATGCCAAGGAGCGGATGCGACGCGGCAGGGTAATAAATTTGACGGCTTGCAGGCAACCCTATGCCGTTTTTGCGTAGCAAAATAGAAAGCCGCCGATGTGGCTTTCAAAGGCGCAGAATGACAAGGCCGAAGGCCGCGGCCGGTTAAAGCTGTTTTACGACAGGCTCTTCAGCGAGCGCCGCATAGGCGACAACGGCTTTCCATGCGCCATGATCCATTGGTGAATAGTAAACGCTGATACGGTCCATCAAACCATCGCCATTCACATCCAGCTCTTTGCTGCCCGCGCGCTTCTCGTCGAGGACGATGCCGTATTTGCGCACGACTTCCTGAACACGGTTTTCATCGAGAAATTCCTGATTCAGCCCACGCGATGCGAAAAGCCCTTGCGGCGCGACGGCAGGATCATTGCACGGCGAAAAAGATAGAAAGCCGAAATCCGCCTTGCCATCGTTATCGAAATCCAGGCGCCGGGCGAGCGTTGCGTCAGCTTTTGTATTGCCCTTGAAAATCTTGTCGGCTTTTGTATCAGGAACCAGCTTTTCATCAGGGCTTTTCAATTTAAAAAGCTCAAGCCTTTCGCCATTTTTTTCGAGCGTGCCGTATTTTTTCAGCAAAACAGGCTGGAAATCGGGCTTTTGAATAGAGCCGAAATTATACCAAGAACGAAAATAACAGGGAAAATAAGACATAAAATTCTCCTGACTACCTAAGAATTTCCATTCTTTCAGAGAGGATTGGAAAGATCAATCTGGAACATTTCCAAACTGCTCTGGACTTACTAGGCAGTTGTTCTTAAAAACACTCTCATTCATGCCCTATACGCACCATTTCCAGAATGCCCTCGATGCTCTCCATGCGCAAAAGCGCTATCGGGAATTCATCGACCTTGAGCGCATTGCCGGCCAGTTCCCGAAAGCGATCTGGCGGAAAGAAAATCAGAACCTGCGCGAAGTGATCGTGTGGTGTTCGAACGACTATCTCGGCATGGGGCAGCACCCTGCCGTGATCGGCGCGATGGTCGACATCGCCAAGCGTTATGGCGCAGGCGCAGGCGGCACGCGTAATATTTCCGGCAACTCGCATCCGATCGTCGAACTTGAGAACGAACTCGCCGACCTGCACGGCAAGGAAGCCGCGCTGGTTTTCACCTCCGGCTATATTTCCAACTGGGCCGGCATTTCGACGATTGCGAAACTGATTCCCGATTGCGTGATTTTATCCGATGCGCTGAACCACAATTCGATGATCGAAGGCGTGAAGGCATCGGGCGTTGAAAAGCGTATTTTCCGCCATAACGACATGGCACATCTCGAAGAACTGCTCGGCGAGATTCCAAAAGAGCGCGGCAAGCTGATTATTTTTGAAAGCGTCTATTCGATGGATGCGGACATTTCGCCCATTCACGAGATCTGCGATCTCGCCGAAAAATACGGCGCGATGACCTATATCGACGAAGTGCACGCTGTCGGCATGTACGGCGCGCGCGGCGCGGGCGTTGCCGAACAGGAAGGCGCGATGGCGCGCATCGATGTGATCGAGGGGACGCTTGGCAAGGCATTCGGGGTGATGGGCGGATACATCGCCGGCAAATCCTCGCTGGTCGACGCGGTACGCTCCTATGCGCCGGGCTTTATTTTTACCACGGCCATGTGCCCTGCCCTTTGTGCGGCAGCCACGGCCTCGATCAAACATCTGAAAAACTCGCAGGAAGAGCGCCGCCTGCAGCGGATGAGCGTTGATGCCACCAAAGCGGCCCTGCTGGAAGCCGGCCTGCCGGTGATGCCTTCCGAAACGCATATCGTGCCGGTGATGGTTGGGGACGCGGAACTGTGCAAACGCGCCAGCGACCATCTGCTCGACACGCATGGCATCTATATCCAGCCGATCAACTACCCGACTGTACCGCGCGGCACGGAACGCCTGCGCATTACACCTTCGCCCCTGCATACTGAAGAAATGCGCGCGCAACTGGTGGAAGCCCTGATCGAGACATGGGCTGCGCTTGGCCTCTCTGAAACGCCGCTGCGCATGGCTGCTGAGTAACAGACGCTCTCAAGTCAGCAGCATTTCCCTCTGACCCAGCACGATGCGCACCAGATCGGCGGCATTTTTCGCCGATAGTTTTTGCATGATGCGCGCGCGGTGCACTTCGATGGTGCGCGGGCTGATGCCGAGCTCGCGCCCCGCTTCCTTGTTCGATGCGCCGCCGGTGATCTGCTTCAGCACATCGCGCTCGCGCGCCGTCAGCTTTTCGCCGCCGGTGACAAAACGCAGGTCATGCTCCCTGCTGTTTTCCCAGCGCTGCATCGACGCCGCGACCGCATCATGAACGCGCTTCACGACATGCGCTGCATCAAAAGGTTTCTCGATAAAATCGAAGGCACCGAATTTCACGGCCTGCACAGCCATCGCGATATCCGCCTCCGCCGACATGGCGAGTACAGGCGCGGGATAATTTTCTGCGCTCATGCGCTGCAGGATATCGAGGCCTGAATGGATACCGTCCATTTCCAGCAAAACGCAGGACGGCGTGTTGAGTGCGGCCGCGATGAAAAACTCATCGCCGTTCGCGAAAGAAAAGACGCTATAGCCGCGCGGTGAAAAAATCGCGCTGAGCGCGTCACCTGTCTCGGCATCATGGTCGATCACAAAAAGGCTTTGCAGCATGGCGTCCACTCCCGAATCCTGCCCAAGTATGGGGCGTATGGCGGCGTTGAGGCCAAGCGGGATTACAGGAATATCATTCTGCCGCAAGCAGTTAGATCGTGTAAGTCGAATCGGCCTATGCAACCTAAAATTGCATAGTTCTACTTACTTTTCAATTAATAGGATAGGCTATTCACAGAACCTATTTGCGTAATGAATTGCGGATATCCGTCAGCAGCTGTTCCTGCAGCGTCAGCGCATCCGGCTCCGCCGTTTTTGCGCGCTAATGACGAAGTTGACGGCGACGGTAAGAAAACTGCCCCACGCCAGAACCGCTCCCGCTTCTCTCGCCTGTGCGAGTGGCGTGCCCGGTGCAACAGCCGCACCCGTCAGCTGCATATAATAGGCTGAAAAATCGAGGCCGCCCGTCGCCGCGCCGATGAAAGGCATGATCACATCATCGACAAGCGAGGAAACGATTTTACCGAACGCCGCGCCGATGATCACACCGACAGCCAGATCAATCACATTGCCGCGCAGGGCAAACTTCTTGAATTCTTCGAGCATAATATCCTCCTATTTTCATTTTCCTATAGCAGGCGCGTGAGAGCTCCGGTAGGTCTTAAAAAAACATAAGGGTTTCATTTTTGGACAACGCATCTCTTTTCCCCGCCTGCCTGCCTTACAGGGAAGACTTTCTGAAAGTTTCAGACCTGCACACGCTTTTTTATGAAGAGTGCGGCAACCCGAACGGTGTACCGGTGGTTTATCTCCACGGCGGACCGGGCGGCGGCATTTCGCCGGCGGCCCTCGTCTGGGTGCCGGGCACGGTGACCGTCACGGACGACCTGCTCCTCACGGTGCGCGTGCTCAACGGCACCCAATGGTCCGCGTTGGCGAATCCGCTCTACCTGCCCAG
>JAZKID010000096.1:0-9610 GCA_040385045.1 Pseudomonadota bacterium
TTTGATCGCCTCGAAATCGCGCAGGTGCTGCGGCAACTGGCTTAAGAAACGGCCAAACTGTCGGCCCGTTTCCAGAGCCTGTTTTGCCTGACCTTTCGGTCCCAGATTGTCGCGCATCCATTCGGAAACGACCGGCTCTGCCGTGGCCCACATATCAAGTTCCGGATCAAGCGACCGCGCTACACCTTCCGCAACGACCATAGTTTTTTGCAGCATGACCAGCTCAAGCCGCGTTTCCATCGCGAACAGTTCCGTATATTCGACCAGTTGGCCGAGCACGCGCGCCATGGAAATGTCCGACGCTTTTTTCTGCTGGATGGGCTCGCCGATCGCGCGCAGCGCCTGCGCGAATAGTGCGCGCGACTGCGTTGGCGGCACATAGCCCGCCTCGAAATGCACATCGGCACCGCGCTGATAATCGCGCGCAATAAAACTCCAGAGAATTTCGGCAAGGAAGCGCCGTTCGCGCGCGCCGATGCGGCCCATGATACCGAAATCGATCGCGAGCAGTTCGCCGTTTCTTCCGACCATCAGATTGCCCTGATGCATGTCAGCATGGAAAAACCCGTCACGCAGCGCATGACGAAGGAAATTTTGCATCACAGATCTGGCCAAAGTCTTGCGGTCGTGCCCCGCCGCATCGATCGCCTCGAGACGGCTGAGCGGAATGCCGTCCATCCATTCCGTCGTGAGGACATTCTGCGCCACTGCGTCCCATTTGACAGACGGGATAGCGAAACCTTCATCGTCTTTTATATTGTCCGCCATCTCAGACAACGCCGCGCCCTCAAGCCGTAAATCCATTTCAAGCGCGACCGATGCCGCAAGCGTTTCCACAACGCCGACCGGCTTCATACGCCGCGATGCCGGAACAAATCTTTCAGCAAGCCGCGCGCCCATGAAAAACGCGGATAGATCGCGGGAAAAACGTGCGCCGATATTGGGGCGCAGGATTTTCACCGCCACATCTTCAATCACCCCATCTTTTTTCAGCTGCGCGCGGTGCACCTGCGCAATCGAGGCGGCCGCGACCGGCGGGCCGAAAGACGCGAACACGTCTTTCACAGGCAGACCCAGCGCATTCTCGAGGATTTTTTCGGCTTCCTGTTGCGAAAAAGGCGGCAGCCTGTCCTGCAATTCTTCCAGATCGCGCGCCAGCGTTTCGCCGACAATATCGGGGCGCGTCGATAAAAACTGCCCGAGCTTGATCCATGACGGGCCGAGCCTGTTCAAGGCTTTCGAAAGGCGCGGCTTGCGATTGCTGCTCGTTCTTCGCTCCAGAAGACGCGCCGTGCGAATGCCGAACCGCGCCAGCGGCGGCAGCTTCTCAAGCGGCGCAAAGCGCAGCAGACCCTCGCGCGTCATCACATAACCCGCACGCGACAAAGCCCAGAAATCTCGAAACACGGAAAACATGGAAAACTTTCAGATCCGCCAGGCGCTGTGCAGAGCGCAAATGCCGCCAGCGAGACTTTCATAAGACACTTTTTCAAATCCGGCTTCACGCAGCATGGCCGCGAAATTGTCTTTCGACGGAAAGCGGCGGATCGAGTCTTTTAAATACGCGTAGGGGCTGCCGTCCCCCGTTACCCATTCGCCGATTTTCGGCAACAGCGTGTCGGAATAAAAACGGTAGCCGCCTTCAAGGATTGGCACATCCGTCTGCGACAGTTCAAGACAAAGAAAATGCCCGCCGATTTTCAAGACACGGCGCGCCTCGCTCAAAGCCTTTTGAATATCGGGCACATTCCGGATGCCGAAAGCGATCGTGTAAAGATCATGAGACTTGTCTTCAAACGGCAGAGCCTCGGCATTGCCTTCGATGATCTCGACGCGATCAGCGAAATCTTTTGTCGCCAGCTCCTGCCGGGCGACATCGAGCATCGAGGCATTGATGTCGAGCAGCGTGCTTTTCACATTCGTGCCAGCTCTCTTTTGCAGGCGGAAAACGATATCGCCCGTGCCGCCAGCGACATCGAGATGGTGGAAGGTACGATTATTTTTCGGCACACTCGCCGCTGCAATCATCAGGTTGCGCCACGCGCGGTGCAGGCCTGCCGACATCAGGTCGTTCATCAGGTCATATTTCGGTGCGACGGCATGAAACACGCCATCGACCCGCCCCTGCTTTTCATGCAGCGGGATATTTTCCTGGCCGAAGGGCACTGTTTTTTCTGGAGAGGCCGACATGACCGCGACCCTAGCGAAGACATTTATTAAAAGCTAGGTTGAGAGAATGCCTGAACTTCCCGAAGTCGAAACCGTGCGGCGCGGCCTTGCGCCTTATCTCGAAGGCGCAACCATCGCGAATGTCACCCTGAAACGCAGCGACCTGCGCTTCCCGTTTCCGGACCGTTTTGCGCGACGCCTGAAAGGCGCTGCAATTTTGCGTGCCGACAGGCGGGCCAAATATCTTCTTTTTCATCTTTCGAATAACGAGGTCCTGATTATTCATCTCGGTATGAGCGGGCGGCTGCGCATCGAGAGAAGCAAATTGACGCAAAGTCCGGGCGATTTCTATGACAGCACGCCCGCCAGCACGAAGCACGACCATGTCGTCATCGACCTTCAGGCACAGGGCCGACTTATTTATAATGACGCGCGCCGTTTCGGCTTTATGGAACTCATCGCCGCCAACGATATCGAAAAACGTTTTGAAGACCTTGGACTGGAGCCGCTCTCGGCGGCGCTGAACGGCAAAAGCCTCAAAAAGCTTTTTGAAAACAAGAAGGTCGCCATAAAACTGGCCTTGCTCGACCAGTCGCTGATCGCCGGCATCGGCAATATTTATGCCTGCGAGGCGCTGTTCGATGCAAAAGTCTCGCCCAAAAAAGCCGCCGGTAAAATCAGCCTGAAAGAGTCGGAATGGCTCAGCGCTGCCGTCAAAAAGGTTCTGAAAAAAGCCATTAAATATGGCGGCTCGACCCTGCGCGATTTCCATGACGCGGATGGCAAAAGCGGTGAATTCCAGAACAGATTCAACGTCTATGACCGCAAGGGGCAGCCCTGCCCGCAGTGCAAAACGCCGATTGAGCGCATGACACAGGGCGGGCGGAGCACTTTTTACTGTCCGCGGTGCCAGCGCTGACTTGCGAGCCTTTCAGAAAGCAGCTTTAAGCAGGCTTAAAACCGGAGTTTCCTGAAATGGCTTATGAAAATATTCTCACCGAAACGCGCGGCCGTGTTGCGCTTGTCACCCTCAACCGCCCGCAGGCCCTGAATGCGCTTTCCCCGCAACTGATCGCCGATCTGACGGATGCGCTGAACGGTTATGAGCGCGATCAAGCCATCGGCGCCATCGTCATCACTGGTTCCGACAAGGCCTTTGCAGCGGGTGCCGACATCAAGAACATGGCTGGCAAAAGCTATCATGATGTTTTTTCGGAAGATTTCATTGCCGACTGGGACCGCGTTTCGAAAATGCGCAAACCTGTCATCGCCTGCGTACGCGGCTTCGCCCTTGGTGGCGGTTGCGAGCTTGCGATGATGTGCGACATAATTATCGCGGCCGACACGGCCAAATTCGGCCAGCCCGAAATCAATCTGGGCGTGATCCCGGGATCGGGCGGCACGCAGCGCCTCACCAAAGCCGTCGGCAAGGCCAAGGCGATGGATCTGATTCTCACCGGCCGCATGATGGACGCTCAGGAAGCGGAACGTTGCGGCCTTGTCGCGCGAGTCGTCCCTGCAGCCGATGCATTGAACGAAGCGATGAAAGCGGCCGAGGCCATCGCCGCAAAATCTCTCCCCTCTGCCATCGTCGCCAAGGAAGCTGTCAACCGCGCATTTGAGACGACGCTCGCCGAAGGACTGCTTTTCGAGCGGCGCGTCTTCCACGCGCTGTTCGCTTTCGAAGACCAGAGCGAGGGCATGAAAGCTTTCGTCGAGAAGCGTCCGGCCAACTTCAAGCACCGTTAAATGGTTTGTTGACGCTGATGCTTCAAAACCCTATGGTGCATCGCAATTCAGGATATTAAAAGGACTTCACGGTATGGCTAATACGAGTTCGGCAAAAAAAATGGTGCGCAAGATTACAAAGCGCACAGCCGTCAATAAATCACGCAAGACACGCATGCGCACCACCGTGCGCGAGGCTGAAGAAGCGATTAAATCCGGCGACAAGAAGAAAGCGCAAGCGGCGCTGAAAGTTGTTCAGCCGCAATTGATGAAGGCCGCGCAAAAAGGCGTGCTGCACAAGAAAACGGCATCGCGCAAAGTCGCGCGTCTTGCAAAGAGCGTTAAAAAGCTCGGCTGATTTTTTTCAGAACAAATAAAAAGTTTCAGAGCGCGGATTTTTCCGCGCTTTTTTATTTTGTAAAATTTTCTTAAGAAAAAAGTTTTTTCAGAAAAATCTGGCGCAAAAATTTCGCGCAGAAAAAAGCGAACCTTCTCAATGAATTGCGGGCATGTGTTTTTGAGATGATGTGTCAAGCGATGAATCATGCGCGCCGTCGCTCGATTCCGTTTTGGTGGATAGTGGTGAAAAAAATCCGCGCATGAAAAAATTCTCATCCTGAAATTTCAGCATCATCAAGCAGTTGCAGAAATTGTGTGCGCTCATGCATTTTCTTTTTTGAGAGTCAAAAGAATTTTTTTTAACCGTGATGATTTTTTCGTATTGCGCGCGCAAAAACCGCTGTGTAAGGTCACCGAACGTTGGGGGCACCTCCTCAACGTCATCCGAAGAAAAAATAAACAGGATCCTTTTATCGTCTTCTGGCGACTGGCCTTGCTTTGTCTTTTTGGATGCACCTTTCATTCCCCGTGAGAGGCAGGCATTTTTGAGGATGGGAAATCCGGTTTGTAACGAAAGAGTGTTTTTTACTTTTTTGCATTTGCCGTAAGCGAGACGGCGGACTGAAAAGAAAATAACAAGAACAAAAAAACAACTACCCATATGGAGAGGTATTGAGGGCGATGAGGGTTTGTATCGATGATTATCAATTGAGAGACGAAGCATTTTTTCTGAGAATGACTCGTACACCCCTTTCCTCCCCAGCACTTTCCAGCCGCAGACAGGCTTAAAAAATGACAACTGATTACATCGCAGCCGGCGCGGCCGCTGGCAGCTCTCGCAATGCGTCGCTGAAGAAGGCTCACCTGCCTTATTCCGATGAAACCACGGCACTTGTTGAAGAAACGCTGGTTCTTCCCGCTCTTCCTTCAGAGCGCGGCGAAGACGATATCTGGGCTCATGTCAGGATCAAGCTGCGCGAACGGCTTGGCGAACAGGTATTCACCAGCTGGTTTGCCAGCATGGAATTCGACGGTATCAATGGCGGCATCGTCCGCCTGTCGGTGCCGACGCGCTTCCTCAAGCAATGGATCTTATCGAACTACCGCGACAAGGTACTGGCCATCTGGGAAGAAGAAACCATGGAGGCGCGCAGCCTCGACATCACCATCCGCGGCGCCAGCCGTTGCATGGTCCCGCCTGCCGCAACCGAGCAGCCTCTTCAGGGCCTTCAGCGCGGTACGCAGGGCGGCAATGGCCAGACGGCAAAAGGTGACAACATTGTTTCTCTGTCGTTCTCGTCGCGTGAAACCAATGACGGCCTCGGTTCACCGCTTGATAAGCGCTTCACCTTTGCCAATTTCTTCGCAGGCCGCTCGAACTCTCTTGCCTTTGCAGCTGCACAACAGGTCGCCAGCGCAAAACAGAACGACCCGATCAGCTTTAATCCGCTCGTCATTCATTCGTCTGTGGGTCAGGGGAAAACACATCTGCTGCAGGCGGTTGCCCATGAAGCGCGCTCCGCAGGGCGTCAGGTCGTTTATCTCACGGCCGAGCGGTTCATGTATGGCTTCGTTGCCGCCATCAAGGCGCAATCTGCCATCGCTTTCAAAGAAAACCTGCGCGGTATTCATCTTCTGCTGATCGATGACCTGCAGTTCCTGCAAGGCAAACATGTACAGGCGGAATTTGGCCACACGCTGAATGCCCTGCTCGACGGTTCGCGCCAGGTTGTTGTTGCCGCCGACCGTGCGCCATCCGATCTTGAAAGCCTTGACGAGCGCATGCGTTCGCGCCTGTGCGGCGGCCTCACCGTCGAGCTCGGTGCGCCCGAGGAAGAGGTGCGTTGCAATATCCTTAAGGCGAAAGCCGAATTGCTGCGCGACCGCTACCCGAACTTCACCTTGCCGGAAGGCGTTGTGGCTTACGTCGCCCATGCGGTGACATCGAACGGACGTGATCTCGACGGTGCTCTCAACCGCCTCGTTGCGCACAACCAGCTGACGCATTCGGCGCTGACGGTCGACATGGCCGAGGAAGTCATTCGTGACCTGATCCGCCACCGCGAGCCGAAACGCGTCAAGATCGAGGAAATCCAGCGCATCGTTGCCAAGCATTACAACGTGCAGCGTCAGGACCTTCTTTCCAACCGGCGCACGCACAATGTCGTCATGCCGCGTCAGATCGCGATGTATCTGGCCAAATCGCTGACACCGCGGTCTTTGCCGGAAATCGGCCGCCGCTTTGGCGGGCGCGATCACACCACCGTTCTTCATGCCGTGCGCAAGATTGAAGACCTGAACAAACCGAACACCCAGCTCAATCAAGACATTGAGCTGCTTCGCCGCCTGTTATTGGAAACATAAGTGCGGCGCGTTCATTGAAATAAAGGCGGGGCCAAAAGCTCCGCCTTTATTTTTTTTGCCAGCGCTCAAATCCTCAGCCTTGTTTTCTTTAGGGTTCGCTTTGCTTAACCCTTGCTTTTGCTGCCTGTTTTAGGGCACAACAAAGTTGTAAAAACCGCTATGGCGCTGGTTTTGAACTCATGGATTTCTTATGCGCGTGACACTCGAACGGGATGCTCTCGTCAAATCGCTTTCTCACCTGCACCGCGTCGTTGAGCGGCGGAATACGATTCCAATTCTGGGAAACATCCTGCTCCGCGCGACCAAGAACCAGATCGAGCTAAAAGCGACCGACCTCGACATCGAAATTACCGAGACGCTCACCTGCGACGTACAGGAAGACGGCGCGACGACCATTCCGGCGCACCTGTTTTATGACATCGTCCGCAAACTGCAGGACGGCGCACATATCAGCCTCGACCTCGGCGCTGATCAGGGCTCGCTCAGCCTGAAAGCCGGGCGCTCGCGTTTCCAGCTGCAGATCTTGCCTGAAGCCGATTTCCCTGATCTGTCGGCGGGTGAATTTCCGTTCAAGTTCACGCTTCCGGCCGAAAGCCTGAAAAAGCTCATCAACAAAACACAGTTTGCAATTTCGACGGAAGAAACGCGCTACTACCTCAACGGTATTTATCTTCACCCGTTCACAAACGGGAAAACGGAACTGCTACGCGCCGTTGCGACAGACGGCCACCGCCTCGCGCTGATCGAAATGCCGGCGCCTGAGAATACGAAAGACATGCCGGGCATCATCATTCCGCGCAAAACCGTTTCGGAATTGCAGCGCCTGCTCGACGATATCACCGGCGATGTCACTATTCAGGTTTCATCATCGAAAATCCGCTTCACGCTGGGCCCGGTGATCCTGACGTCGAAACTGATTGACGGCACCTTCCCCGATTATGCGCGCGTCATTCCTGCCAACAACGACAAGGAGCTGGATGTGAATTGCCTGCTGTTCAGCCAAGCCGTTGACCGCGTGTCGACCATTTCATCGGAACGCGGCCGCGCCGTGAAGCTGACGATCAATGATGGCAAAGTGACCTTCACTGTCACCAATCCGGATTCAGGCTTGGCGACGGAAGAGATCGAGGCGAAATATGATTCCGGCGCGCTCGATATCGGCTTCAATTCGCGCTACCTGCTCGATATCGCCGAACGCATCGACAGCGACAATGTCACGTTCAAACTGTCCGATCCCGGTTCGCCGACGCTCATTCAGGACAATGCCGAGCAGAACGCGCTGTATGTGCTGATGCCGATGCGGGTTTGAGGCACGATTTTAAAAAGCGTTTTTTAGATTCCAGCTTTTCCGAAAATAGCGATATAAATCGCTCATGAAACCCACCCTCCGCGTCACCGAACTGAAATTGCAGAATTTCCGCAACTATCAGGCGGCGGAGCTGCGCACCGACAACAGCATTGTCGTTCTATCCGGCGCGAACGGAGCCGGCAAAACAAATATTCTCGAAGCCATTTCTTTGCTGACACCGGGGCGCGGGCTGCGCCGCACGCAGCTTGCCGAATGTGCGAAACAGAACGGGCCGGGTAGCTGGGCTGTCGCTGCGAAAATCAATCTGGGCGGCGATGAGATCTCGATCGGCACCGGTCTGTCGTCCGTGAACGACGATGACGGCGCGCAGCGTGATGTGCGCATCAACGGCATGAATGCAAAAAAGTCTTCTGACCTGAGTGATTACGTCAGCGCGTTGTGGCTGACACCGGAGAACGACGGACTGTTCCGCGGCACGGCCGGTGAACGGCGTCGCTTTCTCGACCGCATGACGATGGCGCTCGACCCCGCCCACAACACGCGCGTCAACACGCTTGAAAAATTACTCCGCAGCCGCAACAGGCTGCTCGCCGATCCGGATCATGATGCTTCGTGGCTCGATGCGATCGAGCGCGAACTCAGCGAAGCCGCCATCGCCGTCAGCGCAGCGCGCATGGCGCAGATCGACAGCCTGATGCAAAGCATCGACGAGCACCACGATACATCCTCGCCATTCCCTTTTGCCATTATCAACCTTGAAGGCGAGATCGAGGACCTGCTGCGCGAACACACAAGCGTTGAAGCCGAAGATGCCTACCGGCGCATTTTGCGGCAGATGCGCAGTGCCGATGCCCATTCAGGCCGCACCACGCGCGGCAGCCATCTCAGTGACATGTGCGTGCAGCACGGGCCGAAAGACATGGCGGCCGAACTTGCTTCGACGGGCGAGCAAAAAGCCCTGCTGGTCGGCCTTATCCTGGCGCAGACACGCCATGTCGTGCGCACGCGCGGCACTGCGCCACTGCTGCTGCTCGATGAAATTGCCGCCCATCTCGATAGCCTGCGTCGTGCCGCGCTCTATGATGAGCTGGAACGCGTCGGCGCGCAGGCATGGCTGACGGGGACGGATTCGGGCATGTTTTCGACCCTTTCAGGACGCGCCGTCTTCATTGAAGTGGCCAATGGAACGCTGCAGATTGCAGCCTGAAACCGATTTTTCGGTGTGTTTCAAAAACAGCCAAAAATTGACCTTTAAGCTGTTGATATCAATAGAGTTTTCTTGCCTTGCACTTCGTGGCGGCACATGGTTTTTATCGGTATGAAATATGTAGTTTCGATTCTCTTCCGACAGGGTGATTTTTGACCATGGGTGAACCGCTCCCCGCTGCCGACGCTTCTGAAAATTACGGCGCCTCCTCAATCAAGGTCCTCAAAGGTCTCGATGCCGTCCGCAAACGCCCGGGCATGTATATCGGCGACACGGACGACGGTTCGGGCCTTCATCACATGGTCTATGAAGTCGTCGACAACGCGATCGACGAAGCACTGGCCGGCCATGCCGACGAAGTGAATGTAACGTTGAACGCCGATGGTTCGGTGACCGTGCGCGATAACGGCCGCGGCATTCCGGTCGACATTCACAAGGAAGAAGGTATTTCCGCCGCCGAAGTCATTATGACGCAGCTGCATGCGGGCGGGAAA